>JAAZIG010000180.1 GCA_012510325.1 Bacillota bacterium | reverse complement strand
GCATACCGCCGTAACGGAAAACTTTTCCCGGCGCAGCTTTTGCGGCAGCCCGCGGAGCAGCCGGTGCGAACTCTGCAGACCTGTGGGCAGCTCCTGCAGCAGCCTTTCCAGATCCGCAGTCTGATCCTGCACCGTCGGCGGGGAGAGAACCAGCTCCAGCGCCCTGATCGCCGGCTCGGCTTCAATCTCTTCCTCGTCTTCCGACAGCGATATCTTCCGCTGGAAGGCGTCGCTCTGTCCCGGTACCTCCATGGTGATATCGCCGGTGACTTTTCTCTGACAGGCGAGAACCCAGCCGTCGGTGAGCTCTTCTGCCGAGAGCAGCTTCTTTTCAGTCTCTGTTGGCGCCGCCGCACTCTTTTCAGTCAGCCTCACCTTGCATTTACCGCAGGTGCCCTTGCCGCCGCAGTTTCCCTCCACCGCTGCTCCGGCACGGGCGGCCGCTTCGAGCAAGGTCGCTCCCTCTTCCACCATGACCTCGGCCCGCTGTCCTGTTGGCAGAATAAAACTAATTTTAAATTCCATATTTTGTCCCAACTCCGTTAAAGTATGTTAGTATTTTTCCTGCTGTGTAGAGCAATCGTCAGAACCCCGGTGCGCTCAGCCGCCCAGATCGGCCCGGGGCAAAGGTTCCGGGAGCAGTCTGAGCGCTTTCAGGTCAACTGTTGAGCCCGCTTCTATGATCGCGAAGTCATCATCCCATTGCTTGAGCAGTGCTTTTTCAATGAGCTCAAGAGCGCCGTCGATGATCTGATGCTGCAGCTGGAGGGAGGCGGCCAGATCGCGGGTCTGCGGTAAAATGTCCTCCAGCTCATAGGCGCCGGTCTGAATTACGCACAGGTTTTTATATCTCCCGAGCATGAGCTGGTAGACCTCGCGGGTTTGTTTTGGACCGTACTTTTTCAGGCAGAAGTGGTATTCATGCCAGAGGTTGTTCTCGTGGCGCAGCCACCCTTTGGTCAGGTAGTAAGGCATCGCCTTCTTGTTCAGCTCGTGGCGCCTTCTATTTCCGCCCAGCAGCAGGGAGATACAGTCGTCAACCCGGGGGATGACCAGGGGGCATCTCGGCGAGCTCAGGCCCAACAGGGCGTTGCCGCAGTATCCGAAGAGCAGCAGGATCTGGGCGGGCGCGCCGGCTTCGGCTGCCGTGATCTCTGTCTGAAGATAATGGCGTAACCTTTCAGGGGAGTTGTGCAGACCCGATTTGATCCAATGAATCGGGATCCGGGAGCCAACCTTTTCTGCACATAGCTTGATTTCATCCTTGATCGTTTCACAGGCCAGGGCGATAGTAGACAAAGACGATCCTCTTTTCGAAGCTGTTCTGCAATCTAAATTTTATTTTAGCACCACTTTTGCCAACGGTCAATTCACCGGCCGGCAAAATGGTCGTGGGGGGCAGCGGCGTTTTGATTTCGCTATTGGCGGATCGCCTCAGCGGTTCTTCAGGGGGACCGGCGGTGCGCCGCCCCTATTGCTTTGCTGTGGAAGGGGCTCTGTGATGGAGGAGAAGCCGACCTCGAGGGGGGAGATCTTCTGGGAAACCGCCCTTAAGGAAAGCAGATCGCTCAGGCTGAGATCCGTGCTCAGGTGGCGGTAGCCCAGCCAGAGCAGCTTCAGCCCCAGCTCTGTCGAGCTGATCTCGCTGGCGGAAAGCAGGTAGCCGATGAGCAGCTCCTCTATTTCATCTGCTCCGGCCTGGAAATTGCACATCAGGGAGAGCAGTTTTCGGCCGCCCTCGTCGGCTGCAGCGGACAGAAAAGCGGTCTCCCTGTGGCGATCGAGAAGTGCGGTCATCTGGGTAAAACCGCTTAAGTCCAGCTCGAGATAGAACTGGGGTTCAGACCCGGACAGCTCGGCGACGGCGCGGTAAAGCTCTTCGCGGTCGCTCTTCGCAGCGGCTAATTCGCCGATATTATAGTGCTTTCCCCTAGTGATAACTCCGATGGCCGGATCTATCGCCGTGAGGCGGGCGCAGCTTTCCGGTATTAAGGTGACGACCAGCAGCACTTCGGCCGGCCGGTTCCGGTGTTGCCGGCCGATGAGAAGAAAATGAACCGCTTCTTCAGCCGGGGGGAAGTCTCCCTCTTGGAAGGGGTCCTCTTCTGAGGCAGGCTTTGCCCGAGCTGCCGGAGGCGGGAACCCGGATGCTTTTTCCTTCTTTCCGTCAGCGGTTTCCCTTGCCGGAAGGTCCCTCCCGGCGGCGCTCTTTCCACTGAAAAAAGAGCTCAGCCGGGCCTCTCTTCCCTGCAGGTGCTCCCGGGGACTCTCCCGGGCGGGGGGTGCGCTCCGCTGCTCACCCTCGGCGGGACGGGGTCGCTCCTGTCGGATGGTCCCGGCAATGGCACAGAAGAGCAGCGCCAGGATCAGGAATGTGGCCAGGTGGGTGCAGCGTCGCATCGAGAGCCCCCATTTCACCGTATTTGCTGCCGTTAGTATCTCTCCGGCGGACCCGGGTATACCGGGACGGACAGGGTGGTTGAGCAATTTGCTATAATACAACAGAAGCAGAGCTGAGCTATTCGGAGGCGTTGACGATGAAAATACCTGGAGCGCTGGTCAGCATTGTGCGCACGCCGCGCCGTCCCGACCAGGAGAGTATCGCCGCGGCAGTGCGCCGGGCGGTGGCCCTGGCCGGAGGGCTGCCGGAGGAGGTCCGCCCCGGCGCAACGGTGCTGTTAAAGCCGAACCTGGTGGAGGTTCCCTATACTAAGGAGAGCGGTGCGGTGACCCATCCGGGGGTCTGCCGGGCGGTGGCGGAGCTGGTTCTCGAGCGGGGGGCCGCCCCGATTATCGCCGACGGGGCCGGGATGGGCTCCGATACGGAGGCGGTGATCGCCTTCATGGGCTACGATCTTCTGCGGTGCGACGGCTTTACAGTTCTCGATCTGAAAAAGGAGCAGGCCGTCGGAGTGATGAACCCGGGAGCGGCGGTGCTCCCCCGGATGAAGGTCTATCAGCCTGCTGTTGACGCCGACGTGCTGATCAATCTGCCGGTGATGAAGACGCACGATCAGACCGAGATCACCTTGAGCCTGAAAAATCTAAAGGGGCTCCTCGCGGACAGCTCGAAAAGAGCGGTGCACCGGCGGGCTCTTTTTCGCGGCATCGTCGAGGTCGCCGCCTATTTTCGCCCTTCCTTTACCGTGCTCGACGGGATCTTCACACAGGAGGGGGTCGGTCCCGTTTACGGCGATCCTGTGGAGATGGATCTGGTCATGGCCGGCCGGGATATGGTGGCCCTCGATACGGTGGCCGGGCTGATCATGGGCTACAGCCCCGCCGAGGTCCCGACAACAGTTCTCGCCGCCGAGGCCGGTTTGGGAATTGCTGAACCGGAGAAGATAGAAATCGCCGGGCTGCCCTGGGAGTCGGTACAGCGCCGGTTCAAGCGATGCTCGGAATCGGAGATCTTGCGGGAAGCCCCCCCGGGATCCCTGCAGATCGGAGCCGACACTTGCAGCGGCTGCCGCAACACCGTTATCTCTGTGCTCGTGGAGCTGCAGGCGCGGGGGGCGCTCGCCGCTCTGGAGGGGCGCACCATTGTTACGGGAGCCTCTTCGGCGAAGGAGCCGCTGCCGGCCCGCCCCATTTTTGTGGGCAACTGCGCCCGGCAGCGCGGGCGGGACCGGGAGAATGTCCCCGGCTGCCCGCCTGAGAACAGCTGGATTATCGATCTGATCCTGGGGGGCCGTTC
Organism: Bacillota bacterium; assembly: GCA_012510325.1. GTDB lineage: Bacteria > Bacillota > Dethiobacteria > DTU022 > DTU022 > JAAZPQ01. The sequence goes on along the minus strand of JAAZIG010000180.1, from coordinate 651 downwards.
ATAGTTCTTTCCGGCGTCCTTTCGGTGGCAGCGCGCTGCTGCCGTTCAATTTTTGTATGGAGGCGCCTGATCCGGTGCTCCAGCGCCGCCGGGTGCAGGGGGCTGCTGAAAGGGGTGTTCCCCCGGCGGAGCGTTCCGGCGAGAGCGCGGTCGCTCCAGCAGAGGGCCGCCTGGTAATCGCGGACCCGGTGTTCGTAATACTTGGCCAGCTCGACGCAGGCCGCGGGGTGATCCTCTTCCCGCCGGGTCAGCTCCAGCCACAGCGCCGCCGCCTCCGTCCATTCCCCGCCTCTTTTGTGGATCAGGGACCGCTGCCACAGCGCCGCCAGCTCCAGGGCGCCACCGCCGTCCACCTGGCGGTAGTAATGCTCCGCTCTTCCGATCTGGTCTGCTTGATGGTACAGCCTCCCCAGGGAGTAGCATTCCGCCGGATGGGCCGGCTTCTCTGAAGCGACGGTGGAGGCGATTCGGCCGAGCAGACCGGCCATGGAGAGGATATCGTAGACATTGTGCTCGAACACCTTGAGCAGCCGTCCGGTCTCGCCGCGGCGGAGATAGCGGAAGTAGACCTCGGGGATCTCCTCGCCGGGGATGTCGTCGCGGCGCTCAAAGCCGAGGAGCGCCTCCTCCAGGAAAGTCAGCCGGCGGGAG
>JAAZIG010000179.1 GCA_012510325.1 Bacillota bacterium | reverse complement strand
TGGCCGGGCAACATCCGGGAGGTCTCCAACACCGTCGCCCAGGCGGTCCTCCTGAGCAAGGGCGAAGTGATCGAGGCGGAGGAGCTGCCGCCGAGGATCCGGCCGCCGCAGGAAGACGAGGCGGCACCGGCGCAGGAAATCGAGAGCGCCGCCCCCGCCGAAACCGCCGTAACGCCCCCCCCCTATTTTGCCGCCCATCCGCAGGGGGAGCAGCTTTACCGTCAGCTGACAGAGTTTGAGAAGCTGCTCACCTCCGGGATCGAACTAAAAGAAGGATTTGACCTCAGCAATTTTCAGGAAGATCTCAAAAAGTGGCGGGAGCGGGTGGCGGGGCAGCTCATCGAAGAGGCCCTGGAGGTCACCTTTGGCAATCAAGTCAAGGCGGCGGAGCTGCTGGGGATCACCCCGCGGGCGCTGCGCTACCATCTGGAAAAATCGAAACAAGAACAAGACTGACCCCCCGGAGCACCACTCCCCACGTGGGCCATGGTGGGCCATGGGGACGGATCTCGTGGCTCATTTTATAGTGAGCCGGGGGGACGGATCTAGTGGCTCATTTTACAGGTGCACCACGGGAATGGTTCTCCCGATATAGTGAGAAGAAAGACATCCCAACAAAACCCCAGTGGTAAAATATCTTAGAGCTTCTGGCAAAAAGGTGGGACAAGAAGGTACGTCCCCTTTGTCCCACTATCTTTCGTTATGCTGGAGCGAGTCAAAGTCACCGTCTCCTTGACTAAAAGGTGGGACAAGAAGGACCGTCCCCTTTGTCCCACCGTCCCCTTTGTCCCGCCTTCAATAATCACGGCGTATCATTGCACCGATCTCTTTAAGTGAGATGTTCCGCTCGAATTGCAGCAGACCCCGGCTGAAGATGCGCGCCCCGAGATAGATGAAGAAGGCCACCCCGATCATCAGTACGGCGAGGGTGGAGGCGATTTCCCACCAGGGCAGGGTCGTGGAGGCGATGCGCATGAGCATGGTCATGGGCGTAAATATGGGAATATAGCTGAAAATACGGACCCAGACAGCGTTGGGGGCCATCATGATCGCTCCTGAGGCAAACATGGGGATCATCGGGATGAGCACCACCATTCCCTGAATCTGGCTGCCCCCCTCGGCGTCTTTCATCGTCGCTCCCATGGCGGCAAAGAGAGCGGCGAACATGATGTAGCCACCGACGAAGAAGAGAATCATCGGCAGTAGCGCCCCCGCGCTCAGTCCCAGCTGGCCCAGGTCAACAAAATGGGAGGCCACCGCCAGCGCCGCAGCAAGCCAGATCCCGATCTGCAGCAGGCCGAGAAGGCCGAAGCCGAGTATTTTTCCGAGCAGCAGATCGAGAGCGCTTACCGATGAAAGCAGGATCTCGACGATGCGGTTGCGTTTTTCCCTGATTACCCCGAACATGAGCACCTGCCCGGAGATGATTACAGCCAGAACCAGGAGCATGCTGAAGGCGAAGGGGGCGATCGTTTCAATGATGGAGAACTCCTCGCCGCTGATGCTGCGCATCTGCAGGATTGCCGGGGCTGTGGCAATAGCGATCTCCTCGGCGGTCAAGCCGAGCTTCTCCATCCGGTAGCGGGTCAGTGCTCCCCCGACTCCTTCGCCCAGGGAGCCTGTATTCATCTCCTTGGCGTCGCGGACATAGTAGTCGATGAGACCGCTATTAATATTCTCTGCGGTGAAAGAGAGATATCCGTTCAGGATCCCCTCCTCGACCTGCTCGGAGAGTTTCTCTAGCTCGGCAGCCTCGTGCAGGGTCAGCTGCACCGGGGAGGCGGTCAGGCTCCTCTGCAGGTAGGGATAAAAATCCCCCGTTTCATCGATTACCGCCACCTTCTGCTCGTCCTTTTCGATGCTGGTGGTGGCGAAATAGCTGATCCCGACTCCT
>JAAZIG010000018.1 GCA_012510325.1 Bacillota bacterium | reverse complement strand
TGAAAAATTTTATCAGAGAATAGCAGATGATGAGCATTTTGAAATATCATTTTATGAGACCGGCATCATTGAAGTAATCGATCAAGTTTACTATAACTCTGCAGATATCGGCATTGTGCTCTACCTCGCCGAAGAAGAAAAGTTTATCAAGAATTATATCAAGGATAAAGGCCTGGATTTATTCGAGATCGATCGTGCAGGAATCCACATCACTATTTCCCAAAAACATAAATTAGCATCTGTTAAACTGATCCACGGTTTCGAGCTGGAACCTTACCCCTGCGTGACGTACAGTGATTTTATGGATTCTGTTTTGAATATTGAAATAGAGAGCAATGTGCTGGGTATAGACAAACCCACCAGGTTGCTCTACGTGCGCGATCGCCATACGCTGTTGCGAACATTGTCATTGACCGACGCGTATGCAGCGGCCCCCAAATTCTTTGATGAAGACAATGAGCTGTATAATCTTACGTCAATACCGGTTAAAGGGAAGTCTTCTCAAATACGCTTTGCCTGTGTTGCACGATGCAATGCCGGCTATGCAGAGCAGGATCACAAAAAAAATAAGTATCAAGAAATGCTCAAAAGTATTCTCAAGGAGATCATTGTACAGTACCTTAAAGAATAAACATGTCCGGCAATGACCACACGCAGGATCTCAAACCCCGCCTCATTGGTGGGTTTTTTAATAACACCTTATAGCCGAATTATTTTCAATCAAACACGCTGCTGTTTCTTTTTACCGTTACCTTCCCATGAACAGGGCGATATCTTCGTCGATGGTGCCGATGCCGGTGAGGCCGAATTTATCCGCCAGGACCCCGGCCACCGGAGGAGAAAGGAATCCGGGAAGGGTAGGTCCGAGGTGGATATCCTTCACCCCCAGATAGAGCAGCGCCAGCAGCACGATCACCGCTTTCTGCTCATACCAGGCGATATTGTAAGCGATGGGCAGCTCGTTGATATCATCGATTTCGCAGAGCTCCTTGAGCTTGAGCGCGATGACTGCAAGCGAATAGCAGTCGTTGCACTGCCCGGCGTCAAGGAGGCGGGGAATGCCGCCGATCTCGCCCAGATCCAGCTTGTTGTAGCGGTATTTGGCACAGCCCGCAGTGAGGATAACGGTATCACGGGGCAGTCTTTTGGCAAATTCGGTATAGTAGGCCCTCGATTTCATGCGCCCGTCGCAGCCGGCCAGGACAAAGAACTTTTTAATCGCTCCCGTTTTGACCGCCTCGACAATCTGGTCGGCAAGGGCAAGGACCTGAGTGTAGGCGAAGCCGCCGACAATATGGCCACTTTCAATCTCCTCGGGCAGGGGCAGGGTTTTGGCCAGGGCGATAATCTCTGAAAAATCCTTGGCGCCCCCGGCATCAGCTTCAATATGGGGACAGCCGGGGTAGCCGGTGGAGCCTGTCGTAAAGATTCTGGCCCTCACTTCCTCGCTCCTGGGGGGCACGATGCAGTTGGTTGTGAAGAGGATGGGGCCGTTGAAGGAGACGAATTCCTCCAGCTGTTTCCACCAGGCATTGCCGTAGTTGCCGGCGAAGTGGTCGTATTTTTTAAATGCCGGATAGTAGTGAGCCGGAAGCATCTCGCCGTGGGTGTAGATATCGACACCGCTTCCTTCGCTCTGCTTCAGCAGCTGCTCCAGATCGGTGAGATCGTGGCCGGTGATGAGGATCGCCGGGTTTTGGCGAACTCCGATGCCGACCTTGGTGATCTCCGGATCGCCGAATCTGGAACGGTGGGCCTCATCGAGAAGCGCCATCACCCGCACACCGTACTCTCCGGTTTTCAGGGTCAGCGCCACCAGCTCATCTGCTGAAAGGGTCTCGTTCAGCGTTGCGGCGAGCGCTTCGTAGATGAATTGGTTAATCGGCAGCTCTTCTTTGCCGATATTTTTGGCGTGCTCGGCATAGGCGGCCATCCCCTTCAGTCCGTAGATGATCGTTTCGCGAAGGGAGCGCACATCCTCGTTCTCCGTTGCCAGCACGCCCACGGCGGCGGCTTTCTCCAGCAGCGCCTCTCTTGAATCTGCCGTGAAAGTGGCGGCATCGTGCAGCTCCACCGCAGGAGCGGCTTCCCTGAGCCTGTCTCTGAAGGCGAGCATTTTCTCGATCTGTTTTTCGAAGGAAGCTTCATCAAAATTGGCATTGGTAATGGTCATGAAAAGGCTGCTCAGCACCTGCTCGTTGATCTCATCCAGCTGGTCGATCTCGAGGGCGCCCTTGATCACAATTTCGGCGATACCTTTGAGCGTGTAGATGAGCAGGTCCTGCAGTTTGGCCAGCTCCTCTTTTTTGCCACAAACACCGCGGGTGGTACAGCCGGTTCCCCTGGCTGTCTCCTGACACTGATAGCAAAACATACCCATGTGTGGTTCTCCTCCTTCTTTTGGTGAAAATAATGGCGTCGGCGCAGTTTCTGCCAATGAGTTGCTGCTATTCAGCCTCAGCAAGGCGAAACCGCCGGCGCAGTGATCCTTTCGCCATCTTCAGAGACGGCTCCTCTGATCAGCCTGTACTATTTTTCTGTCACAAGCGCTGCGCTCACAATGACAGGGGGGAGGGGGCCGCGTGAGAGGAGAAGCCTGCCGAATGACAGGGGGAGACTGACTCCTTCGCTGCACCCGGGTTGCTCTACAGCGCTACTCCGGCTCTCTTTCGCAACATTTGACTTTCTTCCGGTAGAGCACATTGACATCCGGATTGCCATCGCCGAAGGTCTTCATGATCTCTTCGACAATTTTATCACGGGCCAGGCCCTCCTGCTCTCTCTTTTTGATCTGCCGGTAAACGCCAAAGGTGGGGGAGGGCCCGATCTCCGATGAGAAGTGGCCGATACCCTGGTTCCAGGCAAACAGGGAGAACAGCTCATCCAACTCTTTGACCGTAACTCCCAAGGAGTACGCTTTGATCAGTTCTCTGGTGGCCTGCCTGAACCGGGAAGCGCCGATGGCGTTGCTCATGGAAAGAAGCAGCTTGGTCTTTAAATCGATCGCTGCATCCTCTTTCTCCCAGATATAGCCCCAGAGAT
>JAAZIG010000178.1 GCA_012510325.1 Bacillota bacterium | reverse complement strand
TATTACCGTTGCTCTGATGATTTGGATGCTCTATGATGTGATCCGGTTTCACAGCCCGGGTTATCCCGCAGTGTTCTTCTTTACCTCCCAGGCGGTGTTCTGGTTGGCCATGCTCTATTACCAAAGGAAGATGGGCAGCTAGACGGATAAACCTCTCGGAAAGCTGCACAAACAGCTGGAGCCGGCCCAGCTTCTCACTAGCCGCCCAAAACCGGTTTTCAAAACTGCGTTTTCACCCCGGCGGCAGCCCCCCCCGGAGGCAGCCTTCGGTGAAAGCTACCCGGATCAAGGCGCAACCGTTAAGCCAGGGCAATCTGGCGCCGCCCTTATTTCCACAAATTACATGGTTACACCTAAATTTTGATATGTTAACATTTTGTTAAGTCCCTTTAATATAGTTTAATAAAACAGAGGTGGGCTCACACAATGTTAACCTTACGCAAGCTTAACCAATACATACCGGCGGCAAAACTGCTGTCCCTTTGCCTCCTCGTTTTATCGCTGGCCCATCCCGTGCTCATCGGGGCAACCGCCGGCCCCTGCTCCGGGCCGGAGACGGACGCGGGGTTTGCTTCCGCCGCCGCTTTGCTTCCGGCACCAAAGGAGGGCCCCTGGAGAGCCGCACTGCTCTCCAGTATCGGCCGCGACCGCGGTGTTGTGCCCGGGAACTCCGCTTCAGAGCAGACCCCGGGACTCTTCCCTCTGAAGGAGGCAAGCCCCCCGGGTGTCGACAGCAGCGCCCCCACCTGCGAACATAATCTTGCCTGCCCCAAACCCGCAGAGGACAGCGGCGGACTCAAGGAAAACGAACCGGCACCTGCAGAGACGGCCAAACCATCTTCCGAAGCCCCGCCTGTGGAAGCCAAAGCGGTCGCCGGTGCTGCCCTGCCGTCGCGGGGTCAACCATCCACCGCAGATACAAAACCGGAGCAGCCCTCCCCTCCGCCGGTCAAAAGCGATGACACCATTCTAAACGATTACGTCCAACAGATAATCGCCACCTACACCGGCTATTACCCATACCTCCTGAACACCGATTACGCCAACTACAACGGCGTCTCCGAAAACCTCTACTACGACAACCGGCTGCTGGCAAAAGCCCACCCCAGCGGCAACCGCGCCACCCACTGCGTCGGCGTTACCTTTGAGGTGTTCTTTAAGGCGATGCAGGCGCGCAACGAAAAGCTGGGACTCCCCGCCGATGATTTCAACGGGATGACTTACGAGGAGCTGTCCGACTTTCTGCAGATCTGGTACGCCGCCGGCGGCAAACAGGTACACAATATCGAGCTGGCCGTGGAAAAATACGGCCTGGGCAAACGGATCGACCGCTTTGAGGAAGCCCGGGCCGGAGACTTTATGGATATCTCGCGCACCAACGGAACCGGCCATACAGTCGTCTTCCAGCAGTGGATCCGCAGCGACAGCAACGAGATCATCGGTATCCGCTACTGGTCCAGCCAGGACTCCGGGGTCGGCTTCAATACAGAGTATTTTGCAGCCACCGGACGCGGCAGCGTCTGCTCCAGCCCGCTCTACATTGCCCGGGTGCTGCCGGTGCACCAGTACAGCAGTTTCCGCTGATCCCGCCGGTGTACCGCCTTCAAGATTTTGCCCAAAAAGCAACCGTTCCGGAGCAAGCGTTTTCGTTGACTCCACAGATGAGCATTGATATACTTTAACCAGCAAAGATTGGGAATGCTTTATGATCCCCCAATAGGGGCTCTCCTTTGAAACGTTAAAATAATTTGAAGATGGAGGCGCTCAGATGAAAGTAGCGGTTTGTGG
>JAAZIG010000177.1 GCA_012510325.1 Bacillota bacterium | reverse complement strand
GTTTCAACCTGTACAGAGTATATGTATTTGCGCTTTCGGGTATGAATAAAATATCCCCGAAGCGCTGGACCGCAGTATTCGTAAATTGCCTCCCGGGGAGCAATAGAGACAAGCCGATATCGTTCGAAATGAACAGCCGCCCCACCAATTACGCTGACACCCCTGTTAGGGACAGCTTTCGTCCAGCAGAAAATTCCGGTGAATGCTCGTACAAGTCTTCGCAGAACCTTACCGATAGTTCCTTGATCTGAGTGCTTGCCGCTACAAGGGCTATTTGTGCTCCGGGGATAATATGATTAAAATAGCGATAGGTTCAGCAAATGCGGATCGTGTTGTCGATTGGCATGTTGTCTACATTCTCATTATACTTATATCTCCGTGGCATTATACAAGAAACGACAAGATCGCTTTTTCTAATTGCGATGGCCCTGTTATTATACCATATTTTTAACTAAACTTTTTGAATATATGGTATAATGGAACAAGATGAAGTTTGCGGGACAGCCGCATCCATTAATTTGCTAATGCTTTTTCTAACTGACTGAAACCTATACAATCAAAAAGCGCTCACACCCATCCATAACAAAATCAGTGTCGGCAACCCGTATTTTTAGGTGTGCCCCGGCAAATTTATCTTTGAAAAAGCAAACGCCCCTATGCGCGGCAGTGCCACCGGCAAGAGTGGTGCGAAATGGGCAATTACGATTAAGGAGAATTTTCTACGATGGGAGGAGATCGCGATGACTCTAAGAACAGCTGAGCAGTACAAGGAGGGATTAAGAGACAACCGGAAAGTCTATATCTTGGGCGAACAGGTGACCGACGTCACCCGGGATCCGTACATCAAGGTAGGGGTGGAAACAGCAGCTTGCGAATTCCTGATGAGCCATGACCCCGAATATAAAAATATCGCGGTGATGAAAGATCCTGAAACAGGGGAAGAAGTCAGCAGTTATTTTACTGTTCCCGACTACCCCGAATTTGCTGCGGAACGATACGAATTAATCAAGGCTTCATGTTACTACAGCGGGTTCGTGCTGCCCTTTGTAAAAGATGTCGGTGCTGATATTATCAATGCCCTCACTGTTGTCGCCGCCCTCTCGGGAGAAAAGAAGTATGCCGAAAGGATCAATGAATACCGCTGGTATTGTGCAAGAAATGACCTGGCCATGGCGGGAGTGGTTACCGATGTCAAAGGCGACCGCAGCAAGAGCCCCCACAAACAAAAAGTATCTGACTACTACTTAAAAGTAGTCGACGAAACAGAAGATGAGATCGTGGTCTCCGGAGCAAAAGCCCATATCACCGCTGCACCCTATGTGGATGAATTTTTAGTAATACCGAGCAGAAACATGTCCGAAAAAGATGCCGATTACGCTGTCGCTTTCGCCATACCGGCCAGCTCACCGGGAATCACCCAGATATGCCGGCCCAGTTTTCCTTACGAAAACAAGTATGATTTTCCCACGCCTCAACCCAATCGGGGCCATGTCGAATCACTTGTTATTTTTGATGAAGTGCGAGTTCCCAAAAATCGTGTGTTCATGCTGAGAGAGTGGGAATTTGCCCAGAACCTGGCTTACACATTCGCTTTTTTCCACCGCTTCACAGCAGTCTCGTACAAAATTCCCGTTCTTGAATTCATGACCGGCTTGGGCATACTTGTCGCCGAGGCCAACGGTATCCACAAAGCATCACATGTTCGCGAGCAGATCATCAATATGATCCGGTACACTGAAACAACCAAGGCCCTAGCAAAGGCGGCTTTACATGAACCGGAGAACATTCTAGGTTCGGGTTACTATATCCCCAATCGCCTGATAACCAACATGGCCAAACTGCATTTCGCATCGAACTTCCACGAATACATCAGGGATATTCAGGACATCGCCGGGGGTCTGCTGGTGACCCAACCCACGTACCAGGACTGGGAAAATTCCACTCTGAGACCTTATTTGGAACGCTATCTGGGCGGAGCAAACGGATACAGCGCCGCAGAACGGTTGAAGCTATTCAGCTATCTGCATCATATCGGAGCCAGCGATTTTGCGGGGTGGCACGAAGTATGCACCCTCCATGCCGAAGGGTCACTGGCGTCGCAAAAGATGATGCTCCTTATCGAAGCCCCCATTGACTTTTACAAAAAGAAAGCCAAGGAGATTGTCGGAATCAATGTGTAACCCATTGTCAGCAGGCGCTAAAAGTATGAGTTCACGGTGGGGATAAAATTCTGTCTGTTTTGGTCTGAAGCACATGGCGACAGGTAACGGCTCAGTTTGGCCAGGGTACAGTTAATATTAAAAAGGAGGTAAAAAAGAATGAGTGGGGATGTGCTCACTACCGGGGAGTTGGTGGAAACAAAAGCAGTGCAGTGCGGTGATACGGCCTTCCTCAATTACTATGATGAAATTGTTACCTACAAAAATTTAAATGAAACAACAAATGCATTTGCCAATTACCTTGCAGACAAAGGAGTTAAAAAGGGTGATGTGGTCTCCTATATGATCGGCAATTCGCCCCACCTTTTCTATACGCTGCTCGGTGCACAAAAGATCGGGGCAATTGGCGGACCGATAAACTGTTGGTGGCAAGCACAAGAGGTTAAATTTCTGATAAACAGCTCCGAATCAAAAGTTTTGGTTGTTGATCCGGATTACGCACCAATCATATCGCAAATTAAAGACAATATTCCATCGGTCAAAACGATCGTCATAAACTCGCAAAAACCTATGGACTTGGATTACCCCCATGAGTACCTGCCAGAAATTATTCGGTCATATCCTGATACGCCGCCAAACAGCTACCGGCCTACAAAAGAAGATATCGCTCTGTTGATCTACACAGCCGGGACAACAGGAACCCCCAAGGGAGCTATGTTGACCCATCAAGGAATAGTGTACGGTGCCAAAATAAAAACCGAAGGTCTTCCCATTGAGCAAGGCACAAAAGCCCTGGCCGTTTTACCACTTTTCCATGCCGGCGGGTTATGCGATCTTTCTTTTCCCTGCATGTACAGGGGGGCCACCATGATATTACGCAAAGGGTTTTCAGCCTCGGAGTTCTGGGAATGTGTTGAACGGTACGAAATCAATTTCTTTTATATTGTTCCAACCATGTGGCATGTTCTTCTGAAAGCGCCAGAATCACAAATTGTCAATACAAGTTCCATGAAATTCGGTATTTCAGGCGCCGCTCCCATTCCACCTGAACAGATTGAAGAATGCAAACGGAGATTTAACATCCCCATCCTGGAGGGGTATGGGCTCACAGAGAATACCGGATGCGCCACAGTGAACACACTGGACAAACAAAAGCACGGTTCTATAGGCACTTCCCTGCGCGGGATCAAAGTGGAAATATTTGATGAAGAAGACAACAAACTCCCCCCTGATGAAATAGGAGAGATCGTGATAAAGGGCGCTACGGTAATGAAAGAGTATATCAACAATCCAGAGGAAACTGCAGCTGCGATTATCGACGGCTGGCTGCATACCGGTGATGTTGGCTACATGGATGATGAAGGGTTCATCTTTATCGTCGATCGCAAAAAAGACATGATCATTCGCGGCGGGGCTAATGTTTATCCCAAAGAGCTTGAAAATATAGTGGCAACACATCCCAAAGTTGATGAAGTTGCTGTAATACCAGAACCAGATGATAAGTACGGTCAGGTCGCCAAGGCCTGTATTGTGTTAAAAAGGGGCGAAACAGCAACAGAAGAAGAGCTCCTTGAGTTCTGCAAAAAGAATATGGCCAGCTACAAGGTTCCAAAATATATTATCTTCCGCGAAACCCTTCCCAAAAATGTTCTCGGCAAAATACTGAAAAATGATCTCATTCGCGAGCTTAAGGAAAAGGAGGTCGCTGAGGCAGTACCGGTAGCCCACTTTTTTGAAGGCATGCCTGAAAGATTTATCCCTGAAAAAGCAAAAGGGGTGGTCGCCACGATCAGCTATAACATCACCGGCAAGGGCGGCGGGAAATGGACGATCACCATTGAAGACGGGAAGATGACCTTGAGCAAAGGGCTGTTAAAAGATCCGCTCGTCTATATCGCAGCCAGGGATTGTGACTACCATGATCTCGTTACCGGAAAAATTGACGGTGTAACCGCGGTGGTAACAGGAAAAATGACCATAGAAGGTGATACCGGGTTCATGACCAGACTAAATGAGATGATGAAGCCGCTGTAGCATTTACAACAGGATGAGATGAGCGCTGCAAGTTGGATTGAAAGGTGGAACTGAAAATGAATGATGGGTTGCTCG
>JAAZIG010000176.1 GCA_012510325.1 Bacillota bacterium | reverse complement strand
TTCCTCTGCCTCAGCCTCGGGGAGATCTTCGTGGTCCTCCAGGGCTTCTTCATCCAGGGAAAAACCACCCCAGGCCATGTCCTGGGCATAGGCATCTCGTTGAAGCAACTTAACTTCGCGCAGGCGTTTTTCAAGACGCTCACGGCGGCGAAAAAGAGACCGATAGATGGCCTCGGGGGAAGAAGCCAGACGACGTTGAAGCATGGTCAGGGCAAATCCGACTGTTCCTGCCCGCCTATCGCTCTGCAGGGTTTCGGCACGATTAAATTCTTCGCGTACATATTCGGTTACCTCTTTGTACAAATGCTCTTCATTATCCGATAGCTTAAAGGGCACAGTGTTGGCAATACGTTCTGGGAAAAGAGGGGTGCCATCAAATTTCAAAAGCCTTTCCTTAACCATGCGGCGCATCAAGTCAGAAACATCCACCGTGTGTACACCATCGCGGAAGCGTCCCTCAAAACGATCACCATCCAGAAGAGCCATGAATAACTGGAAATCCTCTTCCTTCCCATTGTGAGGTGTGGCCGTAAGGAGTAATAGATGTCGGGTCAAAGTGGTGAGCAACTGGCCTAATTTGTAACGCTTGGTATACTTGACTTCACCGCCAAAGAAAGTGGCTGAGAATTTATGTGCTTCGTCACAGACGATTAAATCCCAAGAACAATCAGGCGCCTTTAGTTTCTGTTGGACTTTTTCGTCACGGGATAGTTTATCCAAACGAGCGATAACCAGATGATTCTCCAAAAACCAATTGCCTGTTCGGGCCGATTCCAGTTTTTCATTGGTCATAACATCAAAGTGCAACTGAAAACGGCGGTAGAGCTCGTCCTGCCACTGTTCAGCCAGATTACCGGGGCAAACCACCAGACATCGCTGCAAATCCCCTCTTGCAATAAGCTCTTTTATGAGCAGGCCAGCCATAATAGTTTTACCCGCTCCGGGATCATCTGCCAACAAAAATCGCAGCGGTTGACGCGGCAGCATATGCTCATAGACCGCAGTGATCTGATGAGGCAGCGGTTCTACCAACGAGGTATGAACAGCCAAAAGAGGATCAAAAAGATGCGCCAGCCGAATGCGATGAGCTTCCGAAACAAGGCGAAAAAGAGAACCATCTCCGTCAAAACTCCAGGGGCGCCCCTGCTCCACTACTTCCAAGCGTTCTTCATCGTCCCGGTATAAAAGTAGATTTACCACCCGGCCGTCCGGCTCTTTGTAAGTTAGTTCAAGAGCATCGGAGCCAAACCATTGGATCCCGACAACAGTTACCTGGCAACCCGGAATGATGCCATTGACAGTAGCATTAGGCTGAAGATCTTCTAGCTTTATCATAACCGGAGAAACACCCCTGTCTTTTTAACCGCTTATCCCACTTGCTTCTAACTGCAAAGAAATCCTTTGCCATCCAGGTGGGCAATTACATTTTCAATGTGCGCCAAACCAAAATTGGGCTTGAGATTATGAACAAGTTCAATAAAAGCATCACGAGATTGCTGTTGCTCGTTCTCCTTAGCATCCCGGTAAGCATAGATGATGGTAGAACGAAGCTCCAGCTCCTTAGCGTTATAATTACCAAATTCCTCAATAACAGCATCCAACTTAGCACTGTGTTGTCGAATGGTGTTGGCCGCTTTTTCCCGAAAATGAAAACTTTTATCTCCGGGTTTAATCGAATAGCCCCATGTACCGGAATTAACAAAATTTAGCTCTAGGCCGCCATGATGTTCAATGATCTTTAAGTCTCTGGACAGATCAACACAGTAAGGCCCGTAGGTATAAAAGCTAAAGTCATAGCCGCAGTCGACTCCGTAAACAGCCTGTAGCAGGTAAATCATTTTTTGCATTGCGGTTTTGCCAAACTGCTGTGAGGCAGCCTGCATCCGTGCTGTCAGCTCAACCACCAGCCCATAACGCGCCCATGGGTATCCCCCCGCACCCATTTTGTCTAATCCCCCCTCCAAGATGTACCAAGCAATTTGTCTCTGTAAAGCTTTGCCTCTTCCCAAATTTCACTGTCAACATAGACCCGTACTTGATTTATTGGTTTCAGCCCAACAATTAAGTTGGACCATTGGGACAAAGGTATAATTTCATCATCTTTTGTAAGTATGGGAATGTCATCGTCCCCCAGCTTGTACCAAGATTGTTCTGCACTGTCCAGACAAGCTCCGCATTTTTTATACGTATCAAAAAGTTCTTCCGCAATTTGAAGATCTGATTCATCTGGTATTTCCGGTGTTTCGTGAACCCTGCGGTAGTGATCTCTTTTTAAAATACGGGATCCGTGGTCACCGCCTTTACCATGAGTTAGCAACCCCCATACTCTGCTGTCACACCATCCCAAATAAAATTGCACATTTTTTTTATTCACTGGAGTAGGAAACACAGATGATCTATTTTTATTTTTACACCGGTTCCTTTTTAGGAGGAATTTCATAAGTTCCGTAATGTGATAATCAAAAATTCTTCGTGTATGTTGAAAATAAACCTGTGTAAACATCATGTAACGGGCTAAAATTAGCCCCTCAACTGCATGTCCACCGCTTTCATTTACAACCAAAATTGGAGCTTCTGTTTCAGGGTCTGTTTTAATATTCATGGTAACCAAAATCCGATCGAGATCAAAACGGCCGTAAGCAACACCGATATGATGGGAATCTCTTAGCAAATAGTCAGCTCTATCTGCATCAATTTGGCCAGTAATTATACTACGCCATATTAGAAGTTCTCTGCCCAGAGCAGGAATACCTTTAAAAAAATCGGCGACGGTTTTGGCCTTAAGCCCATATTGATTAAGCGGATGATTATCAATAACATCGGCTAATACGAATTCAGTTATTGCCGCTGAATAATCCTCATGTTTGTACAGTTCCGTATCCCTTTTCTGGGGCAAAAGGCCCTCACCAGCATGGGAAAAAGGAGAGTGTCCAATATCATGCAGTAAGGCTGCCAGTCTGACAACCGTTCTGGCTTTAGCAAAATCATCATCGTTGTAGTTTAAAAGCTTCACAAGGTACTTTTTTTGTCTCTTGAGGATCTGATCAAACATTTTTGTTGCAACATACATCACTCCGATAGAATGCTCAAACCGGGTGTGCACGGCACCAGGATAAACCATTTCGGTTAACCCCAGCTGTCTGATCCGCCTCAACCGCTGAAAAGAAGGATGGTTGATGATCTCCCTTTCCCAATCGCTAAACTGGATAAAGCCGTGAACCGGATCCCTGATCTCATAAAGTTTAGACATAAACCACCTCTAAGATCCAACAACCTGAAATGATAGGGAGCAATCTCTTTTACTTAGTTTACAGTCTCAGATAACTTCAGTATCTGTTCGGCACCATAACAACAGTACTGACAAGTTTGTCGTGCCAGGTTTGGTGATCTGGATCCCATAGAATCCATAAGTAACCCAAAGAAAACACCATACCGCTGATAAACTTGCCAATTGTTTCTCGTACCAGCATGATACAAAAACCTGCAGGTTTGCCGGTGATATGAAACGTTCTCATCCCGAGGAGCCACTTGCCGTACGATTTGCCCCCGGAGAGCAAAACGAAATAATAAATAACGGAAGCCAAAAGCAGTAAAAGGCCAATCAATATTTTGCCGCCGTCCTCTGCTTCTGAACCTCCAGCGATTGTCATTACAACAACAATCAAGATAAATGCCCAGACAGCCATATCTAAAATGTGGCCGGCAAATCTTCTGCCCGGGCTGGCAACCACACCCGCATCAAGGTTTGTAATAAGGGCTCCGCACCAGGGACAGGTGCTTCTTCCACCCTGGATGATTTTTCCACACCCCGGACAGTTCATACAATATTTGCCTCCTTGCAGACTACCCAGTTAATCCGCAAAAGCACAAAGAGCACCCTCCCCTCCTCTCTAGAGCGCGAGTGGAGCCTGAAGACAGGCATCCTCAAGAAGCTAAAGACTTCCAAAGCTATCTTCTCTGACAAGAGGAGGGGGCTTACGGGCGATGATGGAATAAAATCTACATAGTCATTAACGCACTCCTTCAAAGAATACACGTGTACTCTCAAACGAAAACGTTTCTTCGATAATAATTTTGCCTCCAACAACTGTAGCGGAGGGAACCGACCAGGCAACATGCCCTTCAGCCGACGCACCTGGAAATTGCTCCCCTATATCATAATAAGGCTTTGGTAACACACCGCATTCACCTTCACCATACGTATTGCCATCAGAACCAAGATATTTTAAACTTAAACTAGCCCACGGCGTATTGGATTCCTCACCCGCATAAGAAAACCGAATATTGGCCATAACAAATTGATATCCTTCTTCCGGCGGGTCATTGAACTGATTTGTTTCTTTAATAATTGACCACGCATCCGGGGTTATCTCAAGCAATGTAATATGCCAATTTGGTCCTACTTTTACTTCCGTTTCAAGGGGAACAGGGTTATGGCTAGTGCCAAATGCAGCTTCATCATCCGTGGAATCAGATGCTTTTTGTTTATCACCTTCAGTAACCACCTCTGTACCGCTGCCGGTTGACGGCCCGGTTTCACATGACACCACCAATAGCATTAGAAACACCATTAATAAGATTGGCACTACTTTCTTCACTTTTAACCAACTCCTTTTTCATTTTCTTATGACGATTTCCATCAGTCGGTGGTCTCTAAATCGTCCGGGTAAGTTACGATTTTAAAAACTTCACCTGTGGCGGAATCCTGGATATCAATAGTTACTGCGATATTGTCTGCCTTGATGCCGTCAAATAGCTGGTAGTACATGGCCACGAAACCCAGGCCAAAAACAGCAAAACTGTCCAGACTGTTTTCAAATGTCTCCTTTTCTACCATCAGGGTAATTGAAGTTAAATTTTTGTTGTATTTGATATCCTTGACCGATGCAAATTCGTCGCCGCTCTTATAATCTTCAACGGTTTCATGAAAGCCCTCTTTGAGATCTTTCATCATCTGACTGTGAACAGACTTGGACATCCTGTAAGTAACCGACCCGTCTTCGTTTACGACTACTTCTTTGATCCCTTGTTCCTTGGCCTCTGCAACAGTGGCTTCAATATTTTCTGAGTCGACCATCGAGGCAGGCATTGTAATGGTCACATCGAAGAGCCCTTTATCAACCTCTACAGATTCACCGGAGGCTTGAGGACCAGTATCCTCCCCCTCCAGCCCGGGATCCGGACTACCACATCCTGGAAACAACAGTAAGCACGAAATAATCAAAACAAACGCGATCCACTTCATTTTCTACACCTTCTTTGTAATTTGATTAGAAGCAAACCCGACCCGGTTCAGAGTAGAATTCGTACGTTTACCAAATACGCAAAAAATCAGTAAACGCTTAGATCCTGTGGGCTTCCCCCTCAGCATGACAGCGGTGGAACGGCTTTCCCTCATGCTGACAAGGGCAAAGACCAGATCTGCTATGACTGCAAAAACAAAAAAGTCCGAGCCCACCTTTAAGATAAGATGAGCAGAAACCGAGGTTCTCCCCGAAAAATGACAAGATTGGAAGCCCCATAGAAACACAATAGCAAACCGCTGTGACATGATATTGACAGACCCATATTTTTCTCGGAATATTTTTGCTATTTTGAAGGAATTGAGTAGATTGATGTTGCTATTTTACAGATAATACCGCATCGTCTCCTGCAGGCTTTCGATCAGCTCTTCCCGCAGCCAGGCCGGCTCAAGGACTTCGATAGCGCTGCCCAGGCTCATCAGCCAGGAGAGCATCTCCTGGGCAGCGGTAAGCCGGAAGGAGATCTCCAGACTTCCGTCGGGAAGATCCCTGTTCTGCTGGCTTTCATGGAAGAGCTGGTGCCGGAAGCGCTCCGCCAGGCCGGCTTTCACTCTCAGGCGCACCGTTTCCAGATCGCAAGGGCCGTCTTCGGTCCAGGTCCCCCAGACATCCCTGTAGGCTTCTTTCAGGGAAAATCCGTAAGGCATACGGTAAAAGCTGTCTTCAATCACGGTCAGCTCTTTAATGTTGAGCAGCAAAAATACCCTTCTTTGCTGCCGCTTTGTACAGAGGCCGGTAAAGTACCAGTTGTTGATGCGGCAGAGCAGGCCGTGGGGCTCGACGACCCTTTCGGTGACGGTGCCGTCGTAGGTGCGCAGGTAAGAGAGGCGCACTCTCTTGTGCTCGCGGATGGCCCGCAGGATCTCCTTGATCAAGGCTTCACTGATCTCCGGATCAGCGGGGCAGGGTCCGGAGACGTGAACCATCTGCTCCAGCTCGCTCAAGATGCCGACGAAAGCGCTTAGCCCGGAAAGCGTATTTTGAAAGATGCGCTGCATGGCAGCCTTGATGCTGCTTTTCATCGCTCCGCGGAGTTGGGGATAGAGGCTCAACAAGAGCATCGTTGTATCGTGAGCGCCGGAGGGCAGGTTGTTTTCTTCGCGACGAAACAGATAGTAGGTCTTGCGGCCGCGCCTTTGGCCGCAGATCGCTTTTTCGCCGACAAGGGGTTCCTCTGTAGCAGCATCGGCGGAGCCTCTTTCGCCGGGCTCCGGCTCTTCGCCGTAGCAGAGAGGATCAAAATAGAGGTTGAGCCGCCTGATCAGGCGGTAGATGGTTCTATCGGAAGGACGCCGGTCATTGATCTCTGCGTAAGCGTCTTGCAGATCCTCGATGGTGGCGCCCCCTGACGGGGTTTTCTGAATAACGGTGATCAGTACATTGACCAGCGTTTCCGGCTGAGTGCCGGTGCGGGGGTAACGTGACAAGATGGACGCCGCCTTTCACCACGGAGTATTCTGCGACTCTTCTCACTAGTTGTAAAATTATATCATATTTGAAGGAAGATATCTTTTGGGGGTGCTTTGAATCTATTTTGCAGAGGCCCCCGAGGGATTGGCCGCTGCCGGTTTGCGGTGCTCGGTGGCAGGAGAAGGCTTGTCTTGCCGCGAATAGTGAGCTGTAATTCCGGTCCCGACCGGCGGTGAAACAAGGAAGTGCACAGCAGATAATCAGGTTAACAGCAGGGGGTGTCAGGGCGATGCAGCTGGTTCGCTTTTTAAATGAGGGGGTGCCCTGTTACGGCAGAGCAGATGGAGCAGTCATCCGCGAGGTGAGCGCCCCGGAGGGGGACTGGCAGGAGGCTGCTTTCCGGAAGACCGGCCGGGTTTTCGAGAAGAAAGCGGTGAAACTGCTGGCGCCCTGCGAGCCGGGCAAGGTGGTCTGCGTGGGGTTGAACTACCGCCACCATGCGGCAGAGCTGGGCGCAGCGCTGCCGGA
>JAAZIG010000175.1 GCA_012510325.1 Bacillota bacterium | reverse complement strand
CTACCATAAATTTGCCCGAATTCACAAGGCGACTATCCGGTTGGAACATAAACCGGCCCTCTCAATGGAAATAGATTGGGCAGGCACGAAAATTGGCTTTTTTGATTCTGAGACTGAGAAGATGGTTGAAGCGTCCTTGTTTGTTTCAGTTCTACCCTGCAGTCAACTGATTTACGCCGAACCTTTTCGGGATGAGAAACTGCCCTCCTGGATTGCCGGACATGTTCATTCGTTTCAGTATTTCGGTGGTGTTCCCAAAACCCTTGTTCCAGATAATTTGAAAGCAGGTGTCCGCCGGGCAGACTTTTATGAACCGGAGCTGAACAGAACCTATCAGGAGATGGCAGACCATTATGGAGCAGTGATTCTGCCTGCCCGAATTCGCAAGCCCAAAGATAAATCATCTGTTGAGAACAGTGTCCTCATTTCTTCCCGAAAGATCCTGGCCCGGCTTCGCAATGTTCAGATCCTTTCTTTTTCGGATCTGCAGGATCACATTTTTTCAGCACTTAAGCGGGTAAATGAAGCACTTTTAACAGGGAAAAGCGAGAGCCGTTGGTCTTCTTATCTAGCCGAAGAGAAGGAATTTATGCTCCCGCTTCCCGAGTATCCTTACGAATTGGCGGAGTGGGGAAAGGCCAAGGTGCAGCCGAACTGCCACATTGCTTACCAGCGTAAATTCTATTCGGTACCCTTTGAACATCTGGGAGAACAGGTAGATGTCAGGGCAACCCACTCCACCATAGAAATATTCTATCACCATCAGCGGATTGCGTCACATAAAAGGCTTTGGGGTAAAACCGTTTATGCAACTATCAGAGAGCATATGCCGCCGGATAAACTCTTCTTTGTTGATTGGGACCGCGATCGCTTTCTTTCCTGGGCCAAAAAGATGGGTTGCGCCACCCGGCGAGTTGTTGAAGCGATTTTAGATCGAGCCATTATCGAACAGCAGGCCTACCGTTCCTGCTTCGGAGTGCTGAGCCTTCAGGAAAAATACGGGGCTCAAAGGTTGGAACGGGCCTGCATTTTGATATTATCACGAACATCTTCACCAACTTATCAGCAACTAAAAAATATCCTTGCAAAGGAAATGGATACCCCTGAGCAGACACAGCAAATTGAAACCAAGCAAGAAGCATCTCCCCACGGCTTTCAACGAGGGGCGAACTATTTTGGAGGTGATGGGCATGCTTAGTCAGGAAACACTGAACAAACTAAAACACATGAAACTAACAGGTATGGTCGAAGCTCTGCAACAGCAAGAGGCCAATCCTTCCTACCGGGAAATGGATTTTCAAGAGCGTTTGGGTCTTTTGGTAGATTGGGAATTTAGCAAACGACAGCATAACCGGTTACAAAGGTTAATCCGTTCAGCAAAATTCCATGATTCAACGGCCTGTGTGGAGAACATCAGCTATGGCGATGATCGACACCTGAATCGCAATCTTATCTTGGAGCTGGCTTCTTGCAACTACATACCGCATGCCCGAAATGTTATCATCGTGGGCCCTACTGGAGCTGGAAAATCATATCTTGCCCAAGCGCTGGGCCAATCCGCCTGTAGACGATTCTTATCAACCCGCTACGTTCAGCTATCAGATTTACTAGATGAGTTAAAACTGGCAAAAGCCAAGGGAATAGAGGCATTTCACCGATTACGTAAGCAATTCGTGAAGTACAGCCTCCTCATCATCGATGAGTGGCTTTTGTTCCCCATCAGCGAAGCAGATACCCAGTTGCTGCTATGGATTATCGATCGTCGGCACAACAATCGGGCCACCATCATAGCATCCCAGTATGGACCTGCAGAATGGCTTACTCAGATCCCCATTCCAGTTGCTGCTGAGGCTATTACAGACCGGTTAGCAGCACAAGCT
>JAAZIG010000174.1 GCA_012510325.1 Bacillota bacterium | reverse complement strand
TTCTTGACCGGAAGCGCGAAGAGCCGCAGCGGATCTTCTTTATGCTGGTGCGCCACTGCCGGCTCCTTCTGGGAGCTCGTTCGCTGCGCGAAGAGAAGATCCCTTCGAAAGAGCATCCCCGGGCGCTCGGCGTGACCCCCTTTGAAGCCCGCAAAGTTTTTGGGCAGGCCGCTGCATTTAGCCGGGACGCTCTTGAGGAGATCATCGTCACCCTGCAGGGGATCGATTATCAGATCAAGACCGGACGAATGGCCCCGCGGCAGGCTTTGGAAATCGCCATCGCTCAGATTCACCGGTTCTCGCCGCACCGTTGAACAGTCTGTTCTGCGCCAAACAAGTATTGGTCTGGAGGTATCAGTGAGACATTTTAGGTTGGTTCTGTTAAGCATCCTGCTCATTGCCGCTCTGCTGCTGGCTCTCGTACAGTGGAACCTGCTGCCCTCGCTGTTCTATTCAGGCGGCGGCCCCGGGAAAACGGTCCCGATCCCCCCGGAGGGGGCGCGTCCGGACGCGGCTAGCGGGCCGGACGATTTTACCGAATCGTCCGGGAGCCTGAAAAGCCTTGCCCGGGAGATTACCGCTGCCGCGCCGGATGATTACGGGAAGCTGTGTGCCATCTACGACTGGGTAACGGCCAATATTGCCTACGATGTGGAGAAGGCCAAAAAGATGGAGGACTACGGCTACGGTGCCGAGTACCTGCTTAAATACCGGCAAGGGGTGTGCCATGATTATGCCGAGCTGACGAGAGCGCTGTTGAAAGCTGTGGGGATCAAGGCCACTTATGAGCGGGGCGAGGTCCATCCCGCCCCCGGCAAGACAGAACATCACGCCTGGAACCGTGTCCGTATCGGGGAAAGCTGGTACGGCCTCGACACGACCTGGGGATCCGGTTTTGTTGACCAGGAAAAGGGGCGCTTTATCCAGCGGCCCTCGCGACTCTACCTGACCACAGTGGAGGAGCTGGCCCGGCTGCACAGCGATCCGGCATACAAGGAATCTCGCGAAATTGAATGGAGAAGAGCACAGTCTGCGGCGGCGAAGGCGGTTTACCTGCCTGAGTATGAGTCCGGGCTGCTGGAGCTGTTCAACAAGACCAGGAATAAAAGGGGGCTGGCTTCGCTTCAGCAAGAGCCCGGGCTCTCCGGCGCTGTCAGGAGGAGCGCCGTCGCAGGAGCGGCAAAAGCCTGTCTGGACGAGGAGTTTACCCTTGATCAGCTCAACGGGGAAATTGAGCAAAATGCTTCACAGCTGCGTCTGGCCAAAGCGGGGCTCTATGCTTTTACCCTGTGGGACTACCCTTTCCCCGCAGTGGAGGAGATTTATGGGCTCATTGCAGAGCAGCAGGATCTCTTTTTGGAAAAGGGGGACTATGAAGGGCTGGCCGTGGGGGTGGTCCGCAAAGGGGATCTCCTCGTCGTGGTCCTGGCGGGCCTTTCCTACCACTAAAAATGTGACAGGGGACCGCCTCCTGTCACATTTTTAAAATTTAAGGTCTGGCCCCGCTCAGGTACAGAAACCTCAAGGAAGCCCCCGCATCAGCGGTTCACAGTGCTTAGCCGGCCTTTTCGTTGAACAGGCGGGTTAGACGTGATTTTTTCCGGGCGGCGTTGTTTTTATGAAGGATTCCCTTGGCGACGGCCTGATCAATTTGGCGCACTGCTTGCCTCAAATTGTTCTGAGCCACTTCGCGGTCGCCATCCTGGAGCGACTCTTCAAAGCGGCGGATGGCGGTTTTAACTACACTTTTTGCATGGCGGTTGCGGGCGGTTCGTTTGACCGTCTGCCGCATTCTTTTTTCTGCTGATTTGGTAACAGGCAAACCTGACTACCTCCTTCCTCCTAAACACCGAAATATTATCATCTCTTGCTCTGAAAAGCAAGTCCCAAAAGGCTGCCTGCGCCGGTGCATAGAGCAAAAATTTTTTGGTTAAGCTAAATTCGCAGCCGAAACAGTCCGGTTGCGCGTTTGCAACAGCGGATCAATCTGATGAAGGAGGTTCTTCCATGATCGGTTTAATCGTTCGTCTAGTGGTGTCGGCAGTCGTGCTGATGCTGGTCAGCTGGCTGCTGCCGGGTTTTGCCACCCTCACCTTTGTCCATGCCCTCATCGCTGCGGTGGTGATCGCCCTGCTCGGTTTTATCGTTGAAAGCCTGTTCGGAAAGCAGATCTCCCCTCAAAATCGCGGTCTCGTCGGATTTATCACTGCCACCGTGGTGATCTATGTCGCCCAGTTTATCGTTCCGGGCATGACTGTTTCTTTCCTCGGGGCGGCGCTCGCGGCGGTTGTTATCGGGATCGTTGACCTCTTTGTGCCCACCGAATTACGCTAGCCGGAAGGAGCCTGAAAATGTCCCTGGACGGTGAATCAAAAGACGGCTTTGTCCCGCAATACAGCATTCGCACTGACCTGGCTCTGGAGGCGCGGGAGCTTGTCCAGCAGCAGACAGCGGCGGATATACCGGGGGTATCCTCGGAAAATCTGCAGGAAAATGGCATCGCGATCAACCGCCTGGAGATCGAAACAGAGCAGGCGGCTGCACAGCTGGGCAAAAGTAGGGGGCGCTACCTCACCTTTGAGGTTCCCGGACTGCGGCGCAAGGATGCCGCTCTTCAGGATCACGTTTCCGAGATTATGGCCCGCGAGCTGGTCCGTTTTTTGGAGCTGCCGGCCAACCTGACCCAATCTGTTCTCGTGGTGGGCCTGGGGAACTGGAATGTGACTCCCGACTCTCTGGGTCCGAAAGTGATCGAGGAACTCCTGGTGACGCGCCATGCTGTCACCGGAGGGGAAAACATTTTGGGTGAAGGTTTTCGGGCAGTCTGCGCCATCTCCCCGGGTGTTCTCGGGACCACCGGAATCGAGACAGGAGAGATCATCGCCGCCCTGGTCCAGCGGGTCAAACCAGTTTTGGTGATCGTTGTCGATGCTCTGGCCGCTCGCCGCCTGGAAAGGCTTCACACCACCATCCAGGTGGCCGATTCGGGGATCAGCCCCGGTTCAGGGGTGGGCAACAACCGCCTGGGAATCAACCGGCAGACCGTGGGGGTGCCCACAGTGGCCATCGGTGTCCCCACGGTTGTCGACGCCTCCACCATCGCCAGTGAAGCTTTCGACGCCCTTGCCGAGCACTTCAAAAAGGATGCGCGGGGGCACGCCCTGGGCAATGTGATGCGGGACTTTGATTGGGAACAGCGCCGCCGGCTCATTACGGAGGTGCTGCAGCCGTATGCCGGGGGCCGTCTCATGGTGACGCCGAAGGAGACCGACGCCTTTGCCGAGGATATGGCCTATGTTATCTCCGGAGCCCTCAATTCGGCTCTGCACCCCCGCATTCACAGCGAAGGCAGCGAAAAGTATCTTCAGTAAAAGGACCGTGGGGGACCGGTTCAGTAGGTGAGCAGGCTTTTGCCGTTCAGACGGCTCTCGTCCACCTGCCCGGACAGCGCCTCCGGAACGGCAACGGTTGCCGGGTCGCCGTCGGAGATGTACCGCCTTTCCGGGTTGTCCCGCAGCCGCTCCAGCCAGTCGTAGAGGCCCATCCCGGCGGTATCCATTTCGCTCGCCCGCACCCGCGGCAGGGCTGCAGGATTAAAGGTTGTGCTGAAGGGGGAGGGCGCAGGATTGGCCCCAACCAGAAGGATCCCCTCATTGCGGTAAGCCGTTCCCTCATAGCTTCCCTCGATGATGTAACTCATCTCAGCGGGGCGTTCACCAAAGGGGAGGGCCAGGCTGCGCACAGTGTAACCGGGCAGATATTCCTGCGTGCGTTTAACCTGCAAGGCCAGCTCGCGGCGGGCCTGCTCCGGGGACAGGCGGCGCAGATTGCCGTGCGAGTAGCAGTGGTTGCCGATCTCAAAACCCTGTTCAACGAGGTAGGAGAGCTTTTGCTGAACATGCTTGGCCTGCCCGAAGGGGGCCTCATAAAAGATATAGAAGGTTGCTGCCAGGCCGAAATCGGGGTGGGCTTTATGGAAATCCTCCAGAATGCCGACCGCACAATCGGGATCGATTACCTGTTTGCCGTCCTCATCGAGGTAGCGGAATTGGCCGCCCCTGCCGTCGTCAAAGGTGAGCACCACCGGAGAGCATCCCGCCGGGAGATCAATTTTCCCGTCGAGGAGGTCGTTCATTGAGATGAGGCGGTAGCCCGCTTCATAGAGCGTCTCCAGATCTTTGCGGAAGTTGTCCGGGGTGCGGCACCAGATGTCTTCGGGTGCCCCGATTTCATGGTACATCAGGATCATGATTTCCCCCGCTTCGTTCACCCCCAGAGCATGGTAATCGATCTCTTCGTCGGGAGCATCCAGCTGCTCGCCGCCGCGGTTTTCATCCTCCCCCGCCGGGGGCTCAGCCGAGCCTTCCGGTTTGCTGCAGGAGAGCGGAAATATCATCAGGAGCAGAAGAGCTGTTACCATAAGGGCGATCTGCTTAATCCGGCTGCTGTGCCGCCGGAGGGCTGTTGCTAGTTTCAAGATTGCACACTCCTTGGTGTCACTTTGTTGTTGGACAGAATTCGACAGATTAACCCCTTGCTCCTGCCGCTTCAGGAGAACACTTTTCGATAAGAGGAAACTTGAAGAAGTTGGAGAATCTGGACAACAGCGTCTTCCTGCAGTCAGGGCGGCGGTTCCGGAACGGTTTTCCCCCCGGCAGCAGGAAACTACAGGAAGATAAATG
>JAAZIG010000173.1 GCA_012510325.1 Bacillota bacterium | reverse complement strand
GGAAAAAATAGGCCGGGGTGACGTGGCCCCCCTCTACGCAAAAACGGCCGGTTATCGCCCGCAGAATATGCAGCAGATAGCAGTTGATCGTGGAGTTGCGGTTCATAAAGATCCCCAGATCCTCGTGGATGCACGATTTGGTTTGGGCAAGAAGGCGGGTCGCTTCAACAACTTGCTCGAAATCAAGACCGCAGACTTCCTCCACCGCCCGGCGGGCGGGGAAACCTTCAAAGAGAGGTTCCAGCTCCTCCCACCCGTTGACATGCGCTTTGATGAAAGCGCGATCCTCCCAGCCGTGATCCAAGACCAGACGAATCATCGCCTTGAGCAGCATGGTATCCGATCCCGGGCGCAGGGCCAGGTGGATATCGGCCCGGGCTGCTGTCTCCGAACGGCGGGGATCGACGACGATAAGGTGGCGCTCGGGATCGGCCTGAAGCTCCCGGATCAGTTCCCGGGCGCGCGGCTCCTGATTGCTCATCCAACCGTTCCAGCCCCAGGCGGCCACCGTGTCGGAGTGGTGCGCATCGGGCCAGGTGATCAGCCCCTGCTGTCCGATAACCCGTCCGTCAACCCAGAAGATATTGGAGAATTCCTGGGCCAGGGCGGAATAGTAGTAGTGCGAGCCGAGCATCCTGAGCACCGGCAGCCCGATCCCTGCCTCCATCTGCCCCCCAGTTCCGCCGCCCCCCATATACGCCAGAGCCTTCGGGCCGTGACGCTCCCTGATGGCCATAACCTTTTCCGCTATTTCACTGATAGCCTGCTCCCAGGTGATCCTTTCATGGCCGTCCCCCACCTTCTTCAGGGGGTGGAAAATGCGATCCTCATTATGCACATAATGGGCTATATTCAAGCCTTTGCGACAGGTATAGCCCCGGCTGCGCGGATTATCCTTGTCCCCGCGCACCTTGACAATCCGATTGTTCTCCACCTTCATCTCCAAACCACAGTTCTGGGCACAGAGGACACAACTGCTCTTTTTCCATTCTCCCACCGGGATCTCTCCTTTTATCGGTTAGTCATATTTTTCTGTGAGCAAATCATTGATGTAACCATCACGGTTACAAAGATACCACCTTCACAATATTCTGTCAACTGCTTTGGAGCAACCCCAAAGCAGTTGCTCCCTTCTCACATTCAGACCGTTGGGGTGTAATCAAATAAAATATCCGGAGGGTTTATGTTCAAACTGGATCTGCATGTGCATACCGCTGTTTCGTACGATGGCGTCGGTTCATCCGCTGAAGTGCTGCAGGCGGCTAAAGAAGCCTGCCTCGATGGTTTTGCGATGCGCCATGGGGATGCGCCGCGGGGACGGTTCTCCCAGCTCCGAAAGTTGCTCAACTGGGAGATATTCCGAATTACTTGAGCAAGACTTTTTATGCGGACAGGGCGACATCCCCTTCAAGAGAGATCGCTCAAAGCTTACACATGATAGAATCAGCCAACAAGAGCAAAGGGAGCGCTCCAGAACGCTTTGCCCGGGAGTGCTCCCTGCACCTGCCTGCGGTTATATTGCTCTTGCCGGTTTGTCCAGCACAATTTTTAGGAATAGATCACCGGCTAACTAAAGGCAACCTGTTGTAAGGGGGGATCTCCTGCAGCAGCTCCCCGACGGTGATTCCGGCCAGAGATTCTTCCAGCGCCTCCCGCGCCTTTTGCAGATGCGGCTCGAGAAGTCCGTTGATCCTCTTGCCGATGGGGCAGCGAAGATTTTGGTCCTCGTGCAGCCCGAACAGGCGGTCCTCAGCGGTCAACTCCACCGCCCGGTAGATCTCAAGAAGAGTGATCCGGAAGGGATCCCTTGCAAGCGTCGTTCCCCCGGCTCCGGGGGCAACGGCAATCAAATTTGCCCTCTTTAAATAGCCCATGATCCGGCGGATCAGCACCGGATTGGTATTGACACTCAGGGCCATCAGTTCGCTGGTAACCTTCAGCTCCTGCGGGCACCAGGCCAGAATGATGAGCATCTGTACCGCTACCGGGAATCTGCTGCTCAAGCGCATTGCTGTTCACCTCTCCGGCTGCTGCGTGCAGCGCCTATATTTTTTCCACCCGGCAGGGGATCCGGCGGTGCATCGGGGTACACATCTCGTCGCGATCGGTGCCCAGGACCAGCTCATTGACGTTGACCCCATATTTTTTGCCGTCATAGATCAGACCGCCGCCGTGGCGGATATAGACGCATCCCTCCGCCGCCAGGGGGCTGATCTCCACCTCAATCTCCGCCCGGGAAGCTCTGGTAATGATCAGCGCCTTATCGCCGTCGGCGAGAGCGAGCCGTTTTGCATCCGCTTCGTGGACCAGCATCGTGTCCCAGCGGCGGGTCTTATTCCAGGCGGGGTTGCGCATGTATGTATTGGCCACTGTATCCATATGCAGCCCGGCGTGCAGAATCAGGGGATATTCCGGCGGCATCTCCAGCTTTTCCAGCTCACTTTCTATGCTCACCTGCTCCAGGACGGGGAGCAGTTCTTCAATTTTCAGAGCAAGCTTTTTGTCGGGAGTAGCGAGCATGCTAAAATAGTCTTCGTCGTAGCGAACCAGGTACTGACCCTCCGGATGAGCCAGGATATCCTTGAACATCGTTTCGATCATGGTGAAGTCGTTCGGGTAGCCCGCCCGCACCGCAGCGGCTTTGAATTCATCACTGCTTCTCAGGAGCAGGCCCACGATGAGGGCCAGGTTGGTCGAGCCTAAAGCTCCGCTGAGGGTCTCGACCAGAATCAGAGGCATAATCCGGACATGCTGGGGATGATCCTGCAGATGAGCGCTGACCGCGCCCAGGTAGGCGGTGATCCCGCTTTTCCCCGCTTCATAAAGCGACTGCGGCAGCTCCGGCACCAGCCCCATCGCTCTGGCCAGCTCCAGGATGATCGCCGCCCCTTCCTTGCACTCCTCACCGAGGGGCTCCAGCACCGGCTGACGCAGCTGGAAAAAGAGATCGGGATAGGTATAGTTGAAGAAGGGGCTGTCATAGGTCTCCATATAGCTGAGGCAGGGCAGAATATAATCGCATAGCCGTGCGGTTTCGCTGTAGGCCACCTCTATGCTGACCGAAAGCTCCAGAGCGGCAAAAGCCTTTTCGTAAGCGAGGGTGTCCGGGTAGGAACGCAGGGGATTGCAGGCGCTGACCAGCAAAGCTCTGATGCGCTCCGGATGATCGTGCAAGATCTCATCGGGCAGAAGAGCCGGCGGGAAAGAGCCCATGATGGGGAACATGTTGTGCTTGACAGTCCGCCAGATCTTCGGGTTGCGCTCGTCGGTGTTGCTCCCGACGGGGAAAAAATAGGCCGGGGTGACGTGGCCACCTTCTACGCAAAAACGGCCAGTTATCGCCCGCAGGATATGCAGCAGATAGCAATTGATCGTGGAG
>JAAZIG010000172.1 GCA_012510325.1 Bacillota bacterium | reverse complement strand
GAGTCATACCTCACCCCTGAACCGGGGCCGCTGCCGGGTTATGAAGATCCCGTGGTTATGGCCGCCGGGACCTTCTTCCAGGGGGCGACGGGGGAGCTGACTGCCGACGGCCCGATGCGCGAACCGTATGCCGTTTTTCTTCAGGGCGGCCTGACGCTGCCGCACGCGCTCTACGCCACCTGCGCCGCCGCCAAAGCGCTGTTTGTCGGAGAATAAGTTTGCGCACATGCGGATCAGACAACGCTGCCAGGGCTCTAGAATCGCGATTTCAGACCAACAAACGAAACTTTAGCCTTTGCCTGCTGCACTAGCCGTTGATGTATGTCAGGATTGGCTTGCAATCAACGTATTTGTCGATCACCTCTCTGGCAATTTTGATAGCGGTTTCGTTGTTCGGGTGAATGCTCCGGTAGACGTTGTGCAGGTTTTCAACGGTGGCGAAGGTGTCTTCATGCACCAGGATAACCGGAACCCCTTTTTCCTCAGCACAAGCCAGCACGCGCACATCGGGGTAGAGCCCTCCGGTAAAGATGATCGCCGAAGTGCTGGTCTCCAAAGCGGTCAGGGCGATGTCACTGCGGTCACCGCCGGTGATGAGCACTTTGTTTGGCGCTCGCCGCAGGTAACTCAGGGCGCTTTCGCTGGTCATTGTCCCGATGACCACTTCTTCGACAACGCGGTTCATCTTGTTTGGCAGGGTCAGGATTTCTCCGTTAAGCGCATTGTAAAATTCAGCAACTGTGGGAGCGGAGATTTCGGCCTGTCGGGGAATTACCCCCAGAACGGGAACATTCTTCTCTTCGAGCAGGGGTCGATAGATACCCTTGGTCTTGTCCAGTTGGGTGCGGGATATATTGTTCAACAGAGCGCCGATCATCTCGTTATTCCGGCTGGACCAAGCGTTCCAGTAAAACAGTCCCCGATCGAGATCGAAATCATTGTCGGTCTTTAAAACGTAGAGCACGGCGGCGCTCCAGCGCTCGGCCAGAGAAAATTCGTCAATGCCCTGGCTCAGGCCGATATCGGGAGCAATATTGCCGTCGATCAAGAGAATATCGCAACCTTTCTGCAGGCGCTCAAATGACCGGTCCAGCTCGGGCCAAATGTTTTGCTGCCTTTTGAGCCGGGATCCGGTGAGGTAGTGAGGGGTGAGCATGATTGGGCAGATTACCTTGCTGGAAAAAGGAAGTTTAAAAACCTCGCGCATCAAGGCAACATCGTCATCTTCTTTTTTGGAGGCACCCTTCTGAGAACCAAGCGGCTTGAAGTAGGAGACCTTCAGGCCTTCTTCCCTAAGTTTCAAGCCGATACCAAGGATGACGGCAGTTTTTCCGTCGCCGGCTTTTCCTGAAAAATAAATAGTTTTCATGGTTCCACCTCTTTCTTTTGTTATTCGATCAGGTTAATCGTCATTTTGACATCAACACTGATGGCGTTTTTGCTGTAAACCCGCAGCGGGTTGATGTCGAGTTCCGTGATCTCTTCGAAATCCTGGGCCAGCCGCGCTGTTCTGTAAATAGCATCGATTACGGTTTCAATATCCGCCGGTTTCTGTCCCCGGTAGCCTTTGAGCAGAGTGTACGCTTTGGTTTCGGAGATCATCTCCTCGATGGACTGGCGGTTGTTTAAAGCAGAGGCCAGGCGGAAAGAGACATCTTTGAGCAGGTTCACGTAGATACCGCCCAGTCCAAAGGCAATCATTGGGCCAAACTGAACATCACGGGACATGCCAATAATTACCTCGATGCCGTCGTCTACCAGCTTCTGCACTTCGATTCCGTAGATCGGCGCGTCCGGAAGATAGCGACCGACTCTTTCCATGATTCGATGATAGGCACTTTCCACCTCTCGCCGATTATGGAGTCCGAGCTCAACCCCGCCAACATCGCTTTTGTGAGCGATGCGCGGTGAGGATACCTTCAGCACAACGGGAAAACCGATCTGTTGGCTGATCGAACAGGCTTCCTCCACCGAAGTGGTCAGGTAGGTGCGATTTACCGGAATGCCGTATGCCTCCAGCACTTTTGAAGATTCATGCGCCAGCAGCAGGACCCGCCGGTCTTTGAGCACATCGTAGAATGTTGCTTTGACAACATCGTGATCTACTTGGGGCAGGGGCAGGGCGGTCTCTTTGGTATTATCCTTCTTGAAACCGGCATAGCGGACCATTCCTTCCAGCGCTGTTACTGCCGATTCGGGAAAAGTGAAGGTGGGGATACCCCCTTCTGCCATTATTTCTTTGCCGGTGGCCATTATTCGGCCCCCCATGTAGACGGCAAAGATCGGCTTGTGGGGGTAACTGTCTTTTAGCTCCAAAATGGCCCGGGCAGTGTTATCCGCTTCGCTTTCCTCGATGGGGCTGTGGATAACAATAATGCTGTCCACATTATCTTCCTCGAAGGCTTTTTTTAAGGCGAACTGGAACCGGTCTACCCTGGCGTCACCGAGCACGTCGATGGGATTATAGATATTTGCTTCTGCGGGAAGTTTCTCGCGCAGCTGATCGAGCGTGGATTTGCCAAAACGGGCCATCCTCAGCCCGGATTTTTCGATGGTGTCGGTGGCGATGATCGCCGGACCGCCCGAATTGGTGATGATCGCCACCCGGTTTCCCCCGGGCAGCGGTTGGGTTGAAAAAGCACGGGCCATATTAAACAAATCGCTCATATTGTCGGCTCGCAATACTCCGCTTTGGCGGAAGGCGGTGTCATATGCTTGATTGCTCCCGGCCAGGGCTCCGGTGTGGGAACTGGCCGCTTGCGCACCGGCGACACTGGTGCCTGATTTTAGGATCACAATCGGCTTTACTTTGCTGGCCTCTGAACAGACGCGGATAAATTCCTCTCCATCAGTAACATCTTCCGCATAAACAAGGATAACCTTGGTGTTGGGGTCAACAGCACAGCTTTTAATAAATTCAATTTCGCTGAGATCCGCCTTATTACCCAAGCTGATAAAGCGTGAAAAGCCCAGCCCCGCATGAAGGCTCCAGTCGAGAATGGCGATAACCATGGCCCCGCTTTGGGAAATGAAAGAGATATTACCTTTTTGGGGGAAACCGTTGGCAAAAGAGGCGTTGAGGTTGGTATGGGTGTCCATCAAGCCGATGCAGTTTGGTCCAACCAGACGCATATTGTACTGGCGACCGATCTTCTGTAGCTCACGTTCGAGTTTTAGACCTTCCCCACCAATCTCTTTGAACCCGGCGGTGATAATGACAACTCCTTTTACCTTTGCTTCACCGCATTCCCGGACAACCTGGGGGGTTAGTT
>JAAZIG010000171.1 GCA_012510325.1 Bacillota bacterium | reverse complement strand
CCCACGAAAGCGGATATTGACCTGCTGGCCAAACCGGTGGGTCTGCCGGCTTTTTCGCTCTGCAGCCGAACGAAGCTGCTGCACCGGGCAAACACTTCGGGTTATGCTCACTTGTTGGCTTCAGTAACGCAGTGGACAATACCTAAGCGCAGTGTGTACCACAGATTCTTCGCTGCGCTCAGAATGACCGTGAAAGCGGCACACGGAAGGAGCAAAAGAGGGGAAAAACGCTGTAGATTAGCCCTCGCGAATCCAGTAATTGTCATCCTGAGCGAAGCGAAGGATCTGAAACGAAGCTGCTGCACCGGGCGAACACTTCGGGTTATGCCCCTGTTGGCTCTAGTAGCGCAGTGGACAATACCTAAGCGCAGTGTGTACCACAGATTCTTCGCTGCGCTCAGAATGACCGCGAGAGGGGCGTGCAGAATGAGCCAGGGGGACGGATCTCCCGGCCCATTTTCCGGAATCCCTTTCCCGAGCCCCAGGCATTTTTTGTCATCCTTAAGCGCAGCGTATACCGCAGATTTTTCGCTGCGCTCGGGTGGCAGTGCGCTCGCTTGAGCAGGAGCCGCGCGACCTGACAATTGGGCTCAAAGCCCGGACCGCCGGGCGGGGCAGCCCGAAACCACCTTCCCCGGCTGAAAATCATTTCGCCGAAGCAGGGATCGCTGCAAGATCTGACGAACCGGGGTAGAGATTGAAAAGGGCCATTAAGCGGTTATCCTGAAGAAATAGAGGGGAGCCCGGAAGAGATCATCGTGGGTAAAAACAGGGGGACAAAAATATCATACAACCGCTGGGAGTTCCTTCTGGAGGCCGTCTCTGCGGCGGCGGTGGTAGCTGGAGGGGCGCTGCTGATCTACTACTGGCCACAGCTGCCGGAGCTAGTGCCGCGGCATTACGATTTCCAGGGGACCGTCGACGCCTGGGGCGGCAAGGGGATCGTTGCGGCACTGCCGCTGCTCAATCTCGTGCTCTACCTGCTCCTGACCCTCACGAGAATATTCGGCCCCGCCCTCTCGAAGGAGGGGAGCTCTCCCCGGGCCCTGATTCTGGCTATGGAGATGCTGGCCTGGATCAAGGCAGCTACGGCGGTGACATTTTCGTACCTCACCTGGGGTACGGTGGCGATCGCTCTCGGCCGGGCGGAAGGGCTCGCCCCCATAGCGATGCCTCTTTTCATCAGCATTACTCTCGGCGCTACGGCCATTTACTGCTTCCGCATCTTCCGGGATCAGCAGGCGGGCGGGTAATCACAGGGGCCGGGGTCGGTTCATTCTTCTTCGGAGAAGCGCTCCCTTTCCTGGGCAACCTCTTCCCAGCGACGGAGCAGGGCGGCCAGCTCCTTTTGGGCGCGGCCAAGGCCGTCGTTTAGCTCACGCAGCCGTTTGAAATCACCGTATTCGTCGGGTGTGGATAGCAGCTCTTCAAAGCTGGCGACAGCCTCCTCGGCGGCGTGAATCTCCTCCTCCAGACGGGCCTGTTCTTCTTGCAGGCGGCGCTCGCGGCGCTGCCTTTCTCTTTCCCGCTGCCGCTCCTGCAACGCCTGCCTTTTCTTCTCTGCTGCAGCGGCATCCTCTTCGACCGGCGTCGTCTCTGCCGGCAAATTCTCCTTGCTCTCCAGGTAGCGCTGGAAGCTCCCCTCGTAGATGTTGAGCGCACCCCGGTGCAGCTCGAAGACCCGGTTGACCAGATTTTTCAGGAAATAGCGGTCGTGGGAGACGACCACCAGAGTGCCCGGGAAATGGCGCAGGACCGTCTCCAGCTCCTCCAAGGCTTGCAGATCCAGATGGCTGGTGGGTTCGTCCATGAGCAGGCAGTTGCCCGGGCGCAGGGCCAGGCGGGCCAGGGCCAGGCGGCTCTTTTCCCCGCCGCTCAGGGTAGCGATCTTCTTGAAAACATCGTCACCGCTGAAAAGATAGCGGCCGAGGTGCCGGCGGGCCTGCGGCAGGTCAAGATCCGAGGCAAA
The DNA here is from genome assembly GCA_012510325.1 of Bacillota bacterium. Taxonomy (GTDB): domain Bacteria; phylum Bacillota; class Dethiobacteria; order DTU022; family DTU022; genus JAAZPQ01. Next base: position 1,642 of record JAAZIG010000171.1, on the reverse strand, counting down.
GGTGATCTCTTCGAGGGCGGTGCGCTCCGGATCGAGCTGCTCCTGCTCCTGGGCGAAGTAAGCTGCGCTCACCGCGGGGCCGAGCCGGATCTGCCCGGCGGAGGGCTTTTCCGCACCGGTGATCATCTTCAACAGGGTGCTTTTACCGGAACCGTTCGGGCCGACCAGGGCGACGCGATCACCCCAGCGGATTTCGAAGGAGAGCTCTTTGAAAAGGCGCTTCTCGCCGAAAGATTTGGCCAGATCGGTGGCGGTGATCACCTGCCGCCCGCTGCGGCCGGAAAAGGTGAAATCGAGGTGGAATCTTTTCTCGCCGGCAGGGCGCTGCAGGGGGGTCAGCTTGTCCAGCTTCTTTTGGCGGCTGCGGGCCTGGCGCTTCGAGCGGCGGTCCGCCTTCGATTCGCGGATCTGCCTCTCGGTGCGAGCGATCAGCCTCTGCTGTTCCAGGTAGGCCTTCTCCGAACTTTTCCTTTCCTCTGCGTAGGCGCTCCGGTAAGCGCTGTAATTGCCCCGGTAGCTGTGCACGGAGTTTTCTTCAAGGGCAAAGATCTGCGTGACGACACGGTCGAGGAAAAAGCGGTCATGGGAGACGACCAGCAGGGTAGAGGAAGACTCGAGCAGATAGCGCTCCAGCCAGGTGAGCCCGTCGAAGTCGAGAAAATTGGTCGGCTCGTCGAGAAGGAGCAGATCGGGATTGCTCAGCAGTAGCGCCGCCAGGTCGGCTCTTGCTTTTTCGCCGCCGCTGAAGCGGGCCAGCTCGCGATCCAGATCCGGCTTGGCGAAACCCAGCCCTGCGGCGATATTTTGGAGGCGGTTTTCGATCTCATAGCCGTCCCCGTCTTCGAAAAGGCGGCGGCAGTCGCCGTAGCGGGAAAGAGCTCTTTCCAGCGCTTCGCTCTCGGGGTTGCGGGCTTGGCGGGCGATCTCCTGCTCCAAAGAGGCAATCTCCTGCTGCAGGGCAAGAAGGCGCTGAAAAGGCGCTTCAAGGTGCTGCCGCAGGGTCCCCCGGGCTGTTGTCCCCGGCTCCTGTGGCAGGTAGCCCACTTTGGTTCCCCGGGTGAGGCTGACGGTCCCGCCATCGGACTCCAGCAGCCCGGCGATGATCTGTAGAAGGGTGCTCTTGCCGGAGCCGTTCGGCCCGATCAGCCCGGCCTTGTCGCCGGGCTGCAGCTGCAGCGAAATCTTTTCCAGAACCTGCTGCACACCGAATGATTTGTCTATTGCCGTTAGCGTAACCAGAGACATCTGCTTCCCTCACGTTCCTCTCTGTAGAGCAAAGGCCCGACTTTCAGGATCAAAGATAGCCCCGCACCGGGGCTATCTTAATTATAGATCGGAGCTTTCTTTTCGTCAAAAGCCCTTTGTCATGCTGAGCAAAGCGAAGCATCTAAAACGTTATTACCGAATCACGAGCACATCCCGCTTTGTACTCCCCTACTGGGCTAGAAAGGAGATAGGATACCTTAAAGAAGCGCTGAACCGCAGATTCTTCGCTGCGCCGAAAATAGCAACAGAAACTCACAGATCAGATCCTTCGGGCTACGCCCTCAGGACGACCGGTGGGGTGCCGGAAACCATGAGCCCTCTTGAGCCCAGCCATCCTTTGTCATGCTGAGCAAAGCGAAGCATCTAAGACGTTATT
>JAAZIG010000170.1 GCA_012510325.1 Bacillota bacterium | reverse complement strand
GCGCCGGTAATGCGGATGAACCTTGTCTTTCGCTGCAGTTCACCGACATTCGCCGCGCCGCAGTAACCCATCCCCGCCCGCAGTCCGCCGATGAGCTGGTAAACCATATCGCTGACCGTGCCGCGAAAGGGAACCCGCCCCTCGATCCCTTCGGGGACCAGTTTCTGCTCATGCTCCTGAAAATAGCGGTCGCGGGAGCCCTCCTTCATCGCCCCCAGCGAGCCCATGCCGCGATAGACCTTATAGCTGCGCCCCTGATAGATCTCAAAATCTCCCGGGCTCTCTTCGGTCCCCGCCAGCAGGCTGCCGATCATGACCACATCCGCCCCGGCGGCGATCGCTTTGGTAATATCGCCGGAGAACTTGATCCCGCCGTCGGCGATGACGGGCACCTTGTACTCACGGCAGACTCTGGCCGCCTCGTAGATCGCCGTCACCTGGGGAACGCCGATTCCGGCGATGACCCGGGTGGTGCAGATGGATCCCGGCCCCACTCCGACCTTGACGGCATCGACACCCGCTTTGATCAGATCGCGGGCCCCCTCCGCCGTAGCCACGTTTCCGGCGACCAGCTGCAGCTCTGGAAAACGGCTCTTTAAACCGCGCACCATCTCCAGAACAAGCTGCGAGTGCCCGTGAGCGGAATCGACAACGATGAGATCGGCTCCCGCCTCGACAAGCGCCTCCGTCCGGTGGATCTCCTCACGGCCGACACCGACCGCCGCCGCCGCCAACAGGCGCCCCCCGCTGTCCTTGGCGGAGCGGGGAAACTGAATGGTCTTCTCAATATCCTTGATCGTGATCAGGCCCTTTAAATTGAAAACAGCGTCGACTATGGGCAGTTTCTCCACCTTGTGTTGGCGCAGAATCTCCTGCGCCTGCTGCAGGGTGGTCCCCTCGGGAGCGGTAACGAGACCCTCCTTGGTCATGACATCACCGATTAACCTGGTATAATCGTCCTCAAAGCGCAGATCGCGGTTGGTGATAATCCCGACCAGACGCCCTTTTACCGTCACCGGCACGCCGGAGATGCGGTAGCGCTCCATCAGCGCGGCGGCATCATTGAGGGTATGCTCGGGGGAAAGGTGAAAAGGATCGGTGATGACGCCGTGCTCCGACCGCTTCACCTTGTCCACTTCGCCGGCCTGCTCTTCCACCGGCATATTGCGGTGAATTACGCCGATGCCCCCCTCCCGAGCGATGGCGATAGCCATCCGGGACTCGGTAACCGTATCCATCCCCGCCGCCATCAACGGCAGGTTCAACTTAATCCCGCGTGTCGCCACAGTGGCCACATCCACATCCCGGGGCAGGACTTTCGACCTGGCCGGAAGCAACAGCACATCGTCGAAGGTTAACCCCTCCCGGGAAAACTTGTCCTCCCGCATTGTTTATCCCTCCCCGGTTTTTTCTGTCGGTCGTTGATTTCAATCATGATAGCAACTCCCTCCGCCGGTGTCAACCAAAACAAAAAGGCAAAATTGCCGCCTAGCCGCTAAAACCGCCGGGGGGGACAGCCGCTGCCAAAAGTAAGGAGTCCGGCCGCGGCGGTCCCCGGCGAATCGGGAACCGCTAAAAGGATTTCCTTTCTTCTAGACGAATAATCAGAGTAAAGGAGGCGGTCAGTTTGCCCCGGATTGATCTTGACGGATTATCTATTTTCTATGCCGGTGCCCTGAGCCCGGAGCAGCCGGCGCTGCTCTTTTGCCACGGCGCCGGAGGCACTCACAGGCACTGGCTCAGTCAGGTCCAGGGGCTTCAAGGGAGGGCGGCTCCCCTGGCGGTGGACCTGCCGGGGCACGGCGCCTCAGGGGGAAACCCCGCCGCGGAGATCGCCCTTTACCGGGAATTCATTCACGACTTCAGCGCCGCCCTTGGCCTAAACGAGTTCATCCTCGCCGGGCATTCCATGGGCGGAGCCATCGCCCTCGATTATGCACTGCACTACGGGGAGAGCATCACCGGGCTGATCCTGGTTGGCAGCGGGGCCCGTCTGCGGGTGGCCCCGCCGTTTCTGGAGCTCTGCCGGGCGGGAACAGTCCCGCCGGAGCTCATCGATTTTGCTTACAGCCCGGCGGCGCCGGCGGAGCTGCTGGAGGCGGCACGGCAGGAGATGGCGGCAGTGCCGCCACAGACCTACCTGGCAGATTTCACCGCCTGCAACAGCTTTGACTGCATGGAGCGTCTGGCAGAGATCACCCGGCCGGTCCTGCTCATCTGCGGCGAGGCCGATATGATGACGCCGCTTAAATACAGCCGCCACCTGAAGGAGCAGCTGCCGCGGGCGGAACTGGTCGAAGTGAAGGGAGCCGGGCACATGGTCATGCTGGAGGCGCCGCAGCAAGTCAACGACGCCATCGCCTCTTTCTTGAGGAAGAGCGGCGGCGTCTAAGAGCCCTAATTCGGGGCAGCTCTGTTTCGCTGTACACCGGAATCCCGCAGCCCTTCAACAGAGCGGCGGCAACGCCGTCTCCCGAGCGGCGCCCTCCGGTGAAGGAGCCGTCCCGGATGGAGCCGCTTCCGCAGGAGGGGCTGCCCGATTTCAAGATGGCTCCGTCGGCCCGGCAAAGCTGCGCCAGCCGCAGCGCAGCCAGGGCGCCGCGCAAAAACTGCGCCGTCACCTCTTGGCCGGTGTCGTCGACCACTGCAGCCCGGCCCCGGAGCACCGCCCTTCCGTCTCCGCCCCGGATCTCTGAGGGGCGACGCGGTATCGACAGACCGCCAAGCTGTTCCGGACAGACCGGAACAACGCGACCGCGGCGGCAGAGGCGGCGCAGCGGCGGACAGCAGTTATGGTCGCCGTCGTAGCGGGTCGGCAGACCTAAAAGGCAGGCGCTGACCAGATAGACTTTTTTTACCATAGTTTTTTCTCCGACAAAGCAATTATATCCAGAGGAGGGATCCCCTAAATGAAACCACGCGTTCCGGAAGGCGGTTATTTTAATCTCGCCGTCGCCCGCGATCAGGCGATGGAAAAACTGGCCGCCCTCAACCCGGAGAACCTCTCCAGGGATGCAGCGGTCCCCTTTCAGCAAAATGAAGGCATCTTTGTCGTTCCGTTTCTCAACGGGCTCTACCGCGTCTCTTTCCCCGGCGGAGGGATCACCGATGAAGGGGGCGCAGAGCTCTCAACCTATCTCTCCATCATCCTCCTGCACTACCTCGTGACCGCCGATGGGAGCCCCCTCGGCGGGGAGTGGATCTCGTATCGTCACCTGCCGGGAGGGGAGATCTATACGGAGCCGTTCCGGCGCCGGGCGGTGCTTCCCTTTTTGCAGGCATACGGAGAGGCCCCGGAAAAATTTATCAGCGACGCTGCCGCCCTCGGCGGTATCCGCAATGAAGGCAGCGGGATCAGCATGATCATCCCGGTGCTGCCCCGGGTTCCGCTGAACTTCACCCTCTGGCCCGGGGACGACGAGCTTCCCGCATCGGCGGCGATCCTGTTCGATTCGCAGGCTTCTTCGTACCTGCCAACGGAGGATTACGCTCATCTGCCGGCCCTGATCATCGGAGCCATGCAGCAGCGTCCCGCAGGAGATGGCGGCAGATAACCGCCCCGTTTAAGTTCTGGCGATCTCTTTCGACGAGGGGCTCTCTTTTCCTTTTCGCAGAATATCGATGGCGGCATCGGGGCAGAAAAACTGGCACAGCCGGCAGCCGGTGCAGCGCTCCATATATTTAGGCTCAACAATGGGGGTGCCGTAAACACCGATCCGGGTCGACCAGTCGATCACCTGCGAAGGGCATTTTTCGATGCAGAGACCGCAACCTTTGCACAGGTCGGGGGAGATATAAAAGTGGGCTTTTTTGTTTTCCGCTCCGAAGCGGCTGAAAGTCTTGCTCATCTGCTCTCTCCTAAATTTGAAGCGGTACTTGTACCGCCGCCGCGCCCAGCTCCAGCGCCGCGTGGTTGTGCTCCCGCAAGCGGGGATCGTGGGCAAAGCGGTGGCTCAGCTTCTCCTCCAAAGCCGCTTTGACCTGCTCCAGGGTGACGGCACCGGTAATCGAAACGACAGCCCCGAGGATGATCATGTTGAAAACGCGCGGATGCAGCCGCTGCCGCGCCAGATCTGAAGCGGGAATGGCGATGACCCGCCGGGAGCCGATCTCCGCCTCGTCCTGCCTTTCCCGGTAGCCTGTCCTTTCGGCAAAGGACTCCGGGGCGATCGTCTCGTACGACTGCTGCCCGACCACCTGATCGGATATCTCCGGTGCTTCGATCAGAGAGCTGTCATACAACAGCACCGTCCCGGGAGCGAAATATTGCTCGCTGCGGCGCAGGGAGCGGGGGCTCAGGGCGACGACAAGATCGGCCCGCCTGAATTTGGGCGCCCCGATGGGCCCGGAAGAGAGCTGCACAAAGGCCAGAGAGACCCCGCCGCGCTGCTCGATGCCAAAGTTGGGGATATAGAGCGCATTCAGCCCTGACTGGAAGGCCGCCCGGCCCAGCGTCTCCGCCAAAGCCTGGACCCCCTGCCCGCCCTCACCTGAGACAATTATTTTCCAAGAGCGCATCTCAGCTCTCCTCCCGCCCGGCGGTAGCAATCTCTCCGGGTCGGTAATAGCGGCTCATCCGCTGCTCCAGAAATGACCAGGTGTCCGCAGCGCTGGTCCGCCAGTTGGTCGGGCAGGTGGAGAGCGCCTCCACAAAGGCGAAGCTGCCCTGCAGCTGCCTCTCCAGAGCTTTCTTGATCATCTTTTTCAGCAAAGGCACCCGGGCCACCGTCCCCCGGGCCAGATAGGCCTCCGGTTGAACCACCGCCGCCAGCGTCTCCGGTCCCTTGAAAGGAAGGCCGGTATCGCTCTCCTCGCGACCGAAGGGGGTGGTCTCCGTTTTCTGCCCCGGCAGGGTTGTCGGAGCCATCTGCCCCCCGGTCATGGCGTAGACTGTATTGTTTACCAAAATGGCGGTGATCGGATCGCTGCGCAGCGCCGCGCTGAACAGATGCTGCAGCCCGATGGAGTAGCCGCCCCCGTCGCCCATATAGGCGACGGCGACAAGATCCGGAGAGGCCCTTTTCAGGCCGACGGCCACCGGGATGGTTCTTCCGTGATGCGTCTGCATGCAGGGAAAGGTGAAAAAATCCCAGGCCAAAAGGGAGCAGCCGATATCGCAGGCAAAGACGAGCCTTTCCTCCAGCCCCAATTCATCCACCGCCAGCCCCAGGGCCTTTAGCACGAGACCGTGACCGCATCCGGGACAGAAACGGTGCGGTTTGCTGTCTTTATTCCAGCAGCGCGGCATCGACAGCTCGCTCATTTAAAACCGCCTCCTTGATCTCTTCTGCGGTGATTCCCACTCCGGGGCGGTAATAGCTGCGGAAATCCGGCAGCCCCTCTGCGGATGCAGCCAGGCGGACCAGGTTCCCGAGCTGCCCCTCGGCCGATTCGGCGACGAGCACGGAGCCGCCGCTCAGTTGCAGCGCCTCCCTGAGCGCCTGCTCCGGAAAGGGGCGCAGAGTGATCGGTCGAAAATAATTGACCCGCCGTCCCTCCCGACGCAGCTCCTGCACCGCCTGGCGCGCGGCCCTTCCGACAACACCGTGGGCCACAACGAGAAGCGCCCCGTCCGGCTCCCCGAAAAATTCATGTTCCACCAGCGCAGGCACCGCCCGGGCATAATCGTCCAGATGTCTCTCGAGCACCTCGCCAAGCTCCTCCTCCACACTAAAGGAGTTGCGCAGATGCAGCAGCGGCTTCTCCGCCCCCCTCCTCTGCGAATGGAAGATCGGCTTTGCGGGGACGGGCCCGATCCCCCGCTCCCCGGGATCATACAGCACCAGCGCCTCCCTCATCTTGGCCTGATAACCGTCTCCCAGAACGAAGGTGGGAAAACGATAACGCCAGGCATTGTGGAAGGCCTTGATCGTGTAGTCGTAAAGTTCCTGATGGCTTGCTGTGGAGTAGACCAGGCGCAGCCCCTCGCCGTTGCCGCCGAAGCAGGTCAGGGTTAACTCCTGCTGTGAATAGATCACCGTGGCCGTGGAAGGACCGCCGCGCTGCTGCACCACCACTACCACCGGCAGCCGCATCATCTCGGCCATGGAGAGAGGTTCCTGAAACAGAACGGAGCCCGGTCCGGCCGTCGCTGAAAAGGCGACCTTTCCGCTGACGACGGCCCCGATGGTGGCAAATCCTGCCGCAAGCTCGTCCTCCGTCTGCAAAAAGCCCCGCTCGTACTGCGACCCCAGCCTGCGCCAGAGATGCATGATCTCGTTTTGCGGGGTGATGGGATAACCGAACATATAGTGAGCCCCGGCCGCCAGAGCGGCCCAGGCGACCGCCTCATTACCGGTCATAAAAGCACGATATTCTCCCTCCACCGCTTGCTCCATCGTCTCAAACCGCCCCTTTGCTAAAATCACTGCTGCTTTGATTTTTTCCTTAACGGCAGATAAAATACATCACCAATCTCAACGGCTCTCTCCCGATTTCAGCAAAGGGCAGCGCTTCCTAAACAAGAAGGTATTTCAAAACGATCAGCGCCCCCAGCCCGGGCAGCCCCATCGTCCCGACAATAAAAGCGCTGATGACATTCAACCCGACGGCCAGACCCCAGAGGGCCCCCACAAAATTGTAAATAAAGATCATCGTTCCGCCGGCGATCACCCAGAGCAGTACCTGGAGAAAAAGTTTTAGCGGTTTGTAAAAAGCGCGCAGTACAAAATAGAGCATGAACAGGCCGAACGCCATCGCCGCCGCCAGGTTCCAGTCAACCCAATCGGGCAAGGCTAACCACCTCCTTCATCCGCTGCGGTGTAGATAGTGGCCCCCTCTTCTTTCGCTTTTTTAAGCAAGTAGATATAGCGCCGCTCCGCCGCTTCGAGATCGTAGACCGCATGATCGATCAGATCGGGATCGCTGATCTGGTTGAATCTCTCTCTGGCGTAGCGCCACTCCAGACGCGCCTGCTCCACCATGGTAAAATGATCCACCGGCCAGGTCACCGCCGGCTGCTTCTCCGATGGAAACAGGTATTGAGAATAAGACTTCAATAATTCTGTAAGCTTCTTTAGCATGATCTCCCTCCTGAACAGTCTATGCCCGGTTCACGGCAGATATTAATCCCTTTCAGAGGAAGATCTATGCAACACCCCTGATCCGGTGCGCAACGGTGCGCAACAGTGAAGTGGAAGCACCCTTCTGAGAAAAAGAGGCCTCTTGTAAACGGAAACGCCCTGAAAACAGGGCCGTAAAGTGAGGACAGAGGACTTTTAATGTAAGCCCCGGACGGAGCAAACGGCAAATAAAGATTCTGTAGGAAGGAAACTATGGAAGATAAAACATCGGAGAGATTGCGCCTCACAGGATCCGAGGGCGCCATCTCCGGTGGGCGGGGCTCAGCTCCGCGGCGGGTCGGAGGTTACATCTCCCGCCGCCCCTCCAGGGCACGGCTGAGCGTGAGATCGTCGGCATATTCGAGGTCTCCGCCTACCGGCAGCCCGAAAGCGATGCGCATTACCCT
>JAAZIG010000169.1 GCA_012510325.1 Bacillota bacterium | reverse complement strand
GGTGATCCCCGAAGGGGACGGGTTGGCCTGCCATACGGGGCGTTACTCCTGCTTCTACAAACCGCTTCATCAAGCGGCGGGCGCCGGCGGGGAGCAACGCAACCGTGATTGATTATCACCTGCACACGCCCCTTTGCCGCCATGCCCTCGGCTCTCCGGGGGAATATCTCGCCGCAGCTCGCCGGAAAGGGCTGCGCGAGATCGGTTTTGCCGATCATTACCCCCTGGGCCTTCTGGGGAGGGAGCCGGAAGCGGCGGTGTCGATGAGGCCCGGGGAGCTCCCCGGCTATATCCGCGAGATCCGGGCCCTGGGCGCAGGGGAAAAGGAGATCGCCGTAAAGCTAGGGGCGGAGGTCGACTACCTCCCCGGCACAGAGGAGACGTTGGCGGAGCTGCTGGCCGGCGACCCCTTCGATTTTGTGATCGGCTCGCTCCACTTCATGGGCGACTGGGATTTTACCCACCCCTACCACACCCACCGCTACGAAGAGCAGCCGCTGGAGCAGATCTACAGCCGTTATTTTGAGCTGCTCTGGCAGGCCTGCGCCAGCGGTCTTTTCGATATCATCGGCCATATCGATGGAATCAAGAAATTCGGCCACCGTCTTCCCGATGAGGCGATGGAGCCGTACTGGCGGGAAACCGCCCGGGTTCTCCGGGCGAACGGGCTTTGCTTTGAACTGAACAGCTCCGGGAAGGATGCCCCGGCCGCGGAATTTTACCCCGGAAGGCGGCTGCTGGAGCTGTGCTACCGGGAGGGGGTGCCGGTAACCCTGGGCTCCGACGCTCACGGGCCGGAGCAGGTGGGCCGCTACTTTGACGAAGCGCTGGCGCTGCTCCGCGAGGTCGGTTACCGCGAGCTCGCTGTTTTTTCGCAGAGGCGGCGGGGCTTTATCGCCATGGAGGAGAGCGGTAGCTAGCTCCGCCGGAAAGGAAACTCTTTGAGGGCCGGCGCTCTGCCGGTTATTTTTACTGAAATTATGAATCTGCTCTGATATAATTGTACTGTGTTGCAAAGAGCCGCATCAGGCGGTGGGAGGTGTTCGGATTTGGGTAAAGAGCGACAGAAGAGGCGCAGCCGCTTGCTCTTATTTGTCATTATCTGTTTACTTTTGGCGGGCTCGGCCTATCTGGTGTTTCAGATCGCGCTGGGCACAGATGTTGGCCGGAAGATGCTGGCCTGGACCGGCAAGGAGGATCTCGGGATCAAGCGCGGTCTCGATATCGCCGGGGGGCTTTACGTCCTCCTGGAGGCGGTGGAGACGGGCGATGAGGAGGTCGATGCCGATGCCATCGAGCGCACCGTGGCGGTCATCCGCATGCGGGTCGATGAGCTCGGCGTGGCCGAGCCGGTGATTTTGCCCCAGGGCGACAACCGGATCCGCATCGAGCTGCCCGATATCGACGATCCGGAGAAGGCCCGCGAGATCATCGGCCGCACGGCGAGGCTCTCCTTCGTCGATCCCGAGGGCACGGAGGTCATCACCGGGGCCAACCTGCGCCGGGCTCAGGCGATGCGGGATCCCGGCGAGCCGGAGCCCTTCGTCTCGCTGGAGCTGGACAAGGAGGGCTCGGAAAACTTCGCCAGGGCCACGGGCCAATTTTTGGGGCAGAAGATCTACATCCTTCTCGACGGCGAGATCATCTCCGACCCCGTGGTCAGTGCGGTTATTACCGACGGCCATGCCCGGATCACCGGCCGCTACACCTTCGAGGAGGCCGCCGAGCTGGCCCTGCTGCTGCGCAGCGGTTCCCTGCCGGTGGAGCTAATCGAGCTGGAATCGCGTCTCGTCGGCCCCACTCTGGGAAGGCAGACGATGAATGTGAGCATCTACGCCGCCGCCGCCGGGCTCGCCGCAGCGCTGCTCTATATGCTCTTCTTTTACCGCTTTGCCGGGCTCGTCTCCGGGGTATCGCTCCTGTTTTACCTGACCCTTGTGTTGGGATCGCTGACCCTGCTGCCGACCACGCTGACCCTGCCGGGGATCGCCGGACTGATCCTCTCCATCGGCATGGCCGTCGACGCCAACGTGCTCATCTTTGAGCGGATCAAGGACGAGCTCAGATCCGGGCGCACCGTTCACCGGGCCATCGAAAACGGCTTTCAGCGCGCTTTCCGGACCATCCTCGATTCAAACGTGACCACAATTATCGCGACCGTTGTTCTCTTTGCCCTGGCCAGCGGTCCGGTGCGCGGCTTCGCCGTCACCTTGTTCATCGGGATTGTCTGCAGCATGTTCACGGCAATCACCCTGACGCGCTCGCTGATGCGCCTCGCTTTTCGGGCCGGGCTGATGCGGAGCAGCCGCTTCGTGGGGGTGAAAGCAGGATGAAGTTCAATTTTGTAAGCAACCGCAAATTTTCGTATGCCTTTTCGCTGATCCTGATCCTGGCGGGGATCCTTTCGCTGATCTTCTCGGGGCTCAATCTGGGGATCGATTTTGCCGGGGGCACTGTTTTCCACCTCAACCTTGGCAGCGGCTTCACCCTGAACGAAGTGGAAGCGGTGACCGGGGCTGTCCCCGAGCTGAAGGGCGCCGCCCTGCAGCTGGTGCAGGGGCGCGATCTGCAGGGCCGCATCTCCACCGAGGGAGTGGTGATCAAGAGCGCCTACCTCGAAGAGGGGCGCCGCAGCGCCATTCTGGCCTCCTTCAGGGATAGCTGGCCGGAGCTGGGGCCGGAAGACCTGCGCGTGGAGAGCGTCGGCGGGGTGATCAGCGGGGAGCTGGCCCGTCAGTCGCTGACCGCTCTGGTCGTGGCTATCGCCGGGATGATTGTCTATATCACGATCCGCTTCGAATTTCGCTTTGCCCTTGCCGCGATCATCGCCCTGCTCCACGATATCTTTATCATCATAGCGATATTCTCCATACTCCGGATAGAGGTGAACGTGCCCTTTATCGCGGCAATTCTGACCATATTCGGCTATTCGGTCAACGACACCATCGTTATCTTCGACCGCATCCGGGAAAATATTGTCCGCAAAAAGAGAGACGAGTATGCCGAGCTCGTCGATGTGAGTATCAAACAGAGTCTGGTCCGGACCCTGAACACCTCGCTGACCACCTTCACCGTGCTGCTGGCGCTGCTCGTCGGATTCTACTACTTTATCGGCAGCTTCGATCTCATCGCTTTTGTGGTCGCTCTGCTCATCGGGGTGGTTGTGGGGACCTATTCATCGATCTTTATCGCCGCGCCTCTCTGGCTGGATCTGACGGGGCTGCAGCGCAGGCGGGCCCGGCGCCCGGCCTGAGTAGAGACGGCGCCTTCCGCCGCCAGGCCGCCGCTGTGAGGATCGCGCAAACGATGCCGAAGGAGTGATGGGAATGGGCTCATTGTTGCTTTTCTTTTCTCTTCTGTTTACCCTGCTCATCGCCATAGTTGCCGCGGCCAACCACCAGCCCGTAGCGGTCAACTACCTTTTTGGGGTGGCCGAAGTCTCCCTCATTGTCCTCATCGCCGGCGCCGCCGCCGCCGGGGCTCTGGCCATGGGGCTGTTCAGCCTCTACCGCAGTGTCCGCAGTGTCTTGAAGACGCGGGCCGAGAAAAAGCGCTGGGAGGAGCTGCAGGTGCGCCTCGCCGATCTGGAGCGGGAAAAGGGCCGCCTGCAGGCGGAGCTCGACGGGCTGCTGCCGGTGGCGGAGCCGGCCGGGGAAGGAGAGATCCTTTAACCGATGAGTCTGTCCCGGAAACGCTGGCACGAACCTGCTCCGGTGTCCGCTGAGAAGAGCGCCGCTCTGGCGGAAGCGCTCGATATTTTGCCGGCCACGGCCCGGGTTCTGCTCAACCGGGGGATCGCAGACGCCGCCTCGGGCCGCGAATTTCTGCGCCCCTCTCTCGAGCAGCTCCATTCACCCTGGCTGATGACGGGGATGGAGCAGGCGGTGGCGAGGATCGGAACCGCCCTGGAAAAGGGCGAGAAGATCGTCGTTTACGGCGACTACGATGTC
>JAAZIG010000168.1 GCA_012510325.1 Bacillota bacterium | reverse complement strand
GTTTTACCTGCGGACGACCGATGTGACCGGTTCGATCACGCTGCCCGAGGGTGTGGAGATGGTCATGCCCGGCGATGATATCAATATGGATATCGCGCTGATCACCCCGGTGGCCATCGAGAAGGGCCTGCGCTTCGCCATTCGCGAGGGCGGCCGCACTGTCGGTGCCGGAGTGGTTACCGAGATCACGACCTAGCTTTTGTTGAAGCGCCGGGGCGGGGGAAGGTGCTCCTGCCCCTTTATTGTTTCCCTGGAGCAGGATCATGGTTGATCCAGTTGACTGAATTGTGGTAAGTTAAAGCGGAAGTTAAGCAGGCAGGTGGTAATAATATGCGCGTAATCATACATCTGGAATGTACGCAGTGCCGGGAGCGAAATTACAGCAGCCATAAAAACAAGAAAAACAATCCCGAAAGGCTCGAGATGAAGAAATATTGTCCGCGCTGCAAGGGGCATACGCTGCACAAGGAAACCAAATAGCGGTGTGCCGGAATCGCTCTGCCATTCCAGTATCGGAGAGGCGATCAGTTCAATGAAACTACTGCAGCGGATCGGACAATACCTGCGCGACGTGCGCGCAGAGCTGAAAAGGGTGCAGTGGCCCAACAGGCGGGAGTTCATGGTTTATACCGGTGTGGTTGTCTTCGCCGTCCTCGCTTTCGGGCTGCTGTTCTGGGGTCTGGACAATATCTTTTTGGCGCTCTTGCGTCTGGTGATCACCAGGTAGCTGGCTGTACTTTCAAGGTTGAAGGAGTGAGCTGTGGAGAGAAGCCTACTCTCCGTTTTTCATGAATGCACAAACGGAAACGGAAACTGATTCTTTAAAAAAATGGTATGTGATCCATACTTATTCCGGTTACGAAAACCGGGTCGAGACCAATCTGCTCCGGCGGGTTGAATCGATGAATATGCAAGACCGCATCTTCCGCATCCTTGTCCCCACGGAAAAGGAGATCACCAGCAAGGGGGGCAAGAAGAAAACCGTGGAGAAAAAGGTTTTCCCCGGCTATATCATGGTGGAGATGATCCTCGATGATGATTCGTGGTCCGCGGTGCGCAACACCCCCGGAGTGACCGGTTTTGTCGGTCCCGGCTCCAAGCCCGTCTCCCTGACCGAGAAGGAGATTAACCGGATCATGCGGCAAATGGGAATGGCTGCGGAAGGAAAACCGCGCATCGATTTTGAAGTCGGTCAGGTGGTCCGCGTCATCGGCGGCCCCTTTAAGAATTTTGAGGGCACTGTTGAAGAGATCAACCAGGAGAAGGGGACGGTCAAAGTGCTGGTCTCCATGTTCGGCCGGGAGACCCCGGTTGAGCTCGGTTTTCATCAGGTGGAGAAATATTAGGCAGCGGCGCTTGCTCAGGGAGGGTTGTTTGAATGGCCAGAAGAAAAAAAGTGATCGGCATGATCAAGCTGCAGATTCCTGCGGGAAAGGCGACGCCGGCTCCTCCGGTCGGCCCGGCTTTGGGGCAGCATGCAGTTAATATCATGGCTTTTTGTAAAGAGTTCAACGAGCGGACGGCGGCCGATTCCGGGCTGATCATCCCCGTTGAAATCACTGTTTTCGAGGATCGCTCTTTTAGCTTTATTACAAAGACCCCGCCCGCTTCGGTTCTGTTGAAGAAGGCGGCGGGTCTGGACAAAGCTTCCGGAGAGCCGAACCGGGTGAAGGTGGCGACGGTGCCCCGGGCCAAGGTGCTCGAGATCGCCCGGTCCAAGATGGAGGATCTCAACACCGACGATCTGGAGGCGGCGGCCCGGATCATTGAGGGGACCGCGCGCAGCATGGGGATTGTCGTTTCGCCTTGAGCCGGGCCGTTTTGACGGGCTCGTTGAAATAATTTGTGGGAGGGCCTGCAGGCCCGTTAGAACCACGGGGAGGCAGCAGAGATGGCTGAACATGGCAAGAAATACCGCGAAGCAAGGGAAAAGATCGACCGCGAGAACTACTACACTCCGGAGGAGGCGCTGGAGCTGGTCAAAAGCTCCGGCCGGGCCGCCTTTGACGAGACCGTTGAGCTTGCCGTCAGGCTCGGGGTGAACCCGAAACATGCCGACCAGCAGGTTCGCGGGTCGGTGGTTTTGCCACACGGCACCGGCAAGAGCGTCCGGGTGCTTGTCTTTGCCAAGGGAGAAAAGATGAGGGAGGCTGAGGCTGCCGGCGCCGATTTTGTTGGCGGCGACGAACTGGCCGAGAAGATTCAGGGCGGCTGGCTCGACTTCGATATAGCCGTGGCCACCCCTGATATGATGGGGACCGTGGGGAAGCTCGGGCGGATCTTGGGCCCCCGGGGCCTGATGCCCAATCCGAAAAGCGGAACCATCACCTTCGATCTGCAGCGGACAATTGAAGAGATCAAAGCGGGGAAGGTGGAGTTTCGCACCGAGAAGGCGGGCAATATTCATCTGCCCATCGGGAAGCTCTCTTTTGCTCCGGAGCAACTTCTGCAAAACTTTAACACTGTTATCGAGGCTCTGGTCAAAGCAAGGCCGCCGGCGGCGAAAGGGCAATATATCAGAACTGTTACCGTCAGTTCAACGATGGGCCCGGGGGTAAGGATCAATCCGCAAAGGGCCGCCGCTCTCGGGAAATAGCGCGCTTTCTGGCGAGCCCGCGCGGAGAATTTTTGTTTGGGTTGACGCGTCAGCAAAATAAATGCGATAGTGTCATTCCATAGACAGCAGGTACGATCAGTTTAATGGTTTCCGCCTGCCGAGGAAGAGCACCGGCGCCGACTGTAGCAGCGGCGGCTGAGGAGGCTTTCCAACCTATGGGAAGCCTTTGATTTTGCCCTTATTCAGGCGCTCTGGAGCAGCAGTTTTAGCCGGTGACAAGGGGAGGTGAAGCGATTGATTACGAGAAAGGCCAAAGAGGAATTCGTTGAAGAGATGGCCCACGAGCTGGAGGCAGCAGAGCTCGTTATCGCCGCCGACTATCGCGGTTTGAATGTGGCTGATGTTACCGAGCTGCGGCGTCAGTTAAAAGCGGAGGGCTGCCGTTACCGCGTGGTGAAAAACACCCTCACCAGGCTGGCCTGCCGGAGGGTCGAGCTGACCGTGCTGGAGCCATTTCTTGAAGGGCCCACCGCACTGGCTTATACCAGCGACGATCCCGTCGGTGCAGCCCGGGTGTTTCTTCATTTCAGCCGGGAACATGAAGCGCTTGCGGTGAAGGGAGGGCTTCTGTCGGGGAAAACCCTGACCCCTGATGAGGTCAAGGCTCTCGGAGAGATTCCTCCCCGTGAAATTTTGCTGGCCCGGGTCTGCGGGGCTTTTCAGGCGCCGCTCTCCGGTCTGGCCAATGTTTTGCAGGGCAATATCCGCAAGTTGGTCTACGCTCTCGATGCAATCAGCCGCCAGAAAGAGTCTGCCTGAGGGCGGAGCGGCGGGTAAATTTGAACATTTAAAGGAGAAGATGGCATGTCTAAAGTGAATGAAATCATGGAAGCGGTCAAAGAGCTGACCGTGCTTGAGCTCTCCGAGCTGGTCAAAGCCCTCGAGGAGGAGTTTGGGGTCAGCGCTGCTGCGCCGATGGCCGTTGCTGTTCCCGGTGCCGGGGCTGCTGAAGCGGCGGAAGAGGAGAAGGACGAATTTGATGTCGTGCTCACCGGACCGGGTGAAAAGAAGATCCAGGTGATCAAGGTTGTCCGCGAGCTGACCGGCCTGGGGCTGAAGGAAGCGAAGCAGCTCGTTGATGAAGCCCCCAAAGCGGTCAAGGAGAAGATTGGCAAAGAGGAAGCAGAAGCGATCAAAGCGAAGATCGAAGAGGTCGGCGGCCTCGTCGAGTTAAAGTAGAGCCCCTGCCCGCCCATTTATGGGCGGGCATTTTGATTTTTTATTTGACAGCGTCTTTATCCTATGATAAAATCTTAAGATGTCTAGAGAGCTGTAGACGCTGCGTCCAAAATTTGTCTTCGTATAAGTACATACCCAAAAGGAAACAATAATGAAATGCCTATCTAGTTGTAGGTCCGGGCTTCTGATCATGTTTTCAATTACTCACCAGGTCTAAGGAGTGATTTCCTTACATGTCAATTCAAGTTGCCTCTGGTGTCAGAGAAAGGCGGAGCTATACTCAGATACACGAGGTCCACGAGCTCCCTGATTTAATTGAAGTGCAGCGCAGCTCCTACAGCTGGTTTGTGCAGGAGGGTCTGCAGGAGATCTTTCGGGATATTTCCCCCATTCAGGATTTTACAGGCAATCTGGTCTTGGAATTTTTGGAGTTTACCCTGGGAGAACCGAAATATTCTGTAGATGAATGCAAGGAGCGGGATGCCACCTATTCTGTGCCCCTCAAGGTGAAGGTGCGTCTGATCAACCGGGAAACGGGCGAGGTCAAGGAGCAGGAGGTGTTCATGGGCGATTTTCCCAAGATGACCAACAACGGCACCTTTATCATCAACGGGGCCGAGCGGGTCATCGTCAGCCAGCTGGTTCG
This sequence comes from Bacillota bacterium, assembly GCA_012510325.1. Lineage (GTDB taxonomy): Bacteria > Bacillota > Dethiobacteria > DTU022 > DTU022 > JAAZPQ01. The sequence continues at coordinate 11,026 of JAAZIG010000168.1, read as the reverse complement.
TTCGCCGGGGGTCTATTTCAGGAAAGATCCCGATCCCAGCACCGGCAAAGAGCTGGTCAGCGCCACAATCATTCCGAACCGCGGCACCTGGCTTGAATTCGAGACCGATGTCAATGAAGGCATCTTTGTGCGCATCGATCGGACCCGCAAATTGCCGGTCACGGTGCTGATCCGGGCCATCGGTTACGGCAGCAATCAGGAGGTGCTCGACCTTTACGAGCACGATCCGAGAATCCTGGGCATGCTGGAGAAGGATCATACCGATTCTGTGGAGAGCGGCCTGCTGGAGATCTACAAGCGCCTGCGCCCCGGCGAACCCCTCAATATAGAGAACGCCCGCTCGCTTTTTGAATCCCTGTTTTTTGAGAACAGGCGCTACGATTTTGCGCAGGTGGGTCGCTACAAGGTCAATAAAAAATTTTCCATGACCGGCTGTCTTACGGGGGCGGAGCTGGCGCAGGATCTCATCGATCCGGCTACGGGCAAAGTGCTTTTCCCCGCAGGGACGCCGGCGGATGAGGAGACGGCGCAAAAGATTGAGGAATCCGGTTTCTCCCGCGCCCGGGTGGTCCACCGCGACAGCAGCGCTCTTGTCCTGAGCAACGGCGCGGTCGATCCGGGAACCAAGCATCTGGTTCCGGAGGATATTGTGGCCACGGTGGGCTATATTCTAAATCTGATGGACGGTTTTGGCGAGGCTGATGACATCGACCACCTCGGCAACCGCCGCCTGCGCGGGGTCGGTGAGTTGCTCCAGAATCAGTTCCGCATCGGTTTGTCGAGAATGGAGCGGGTGGTCCGGGAAAGGATGACCATTCAGGATGTCGATGCCATCACGCCGCAGGCGCTGATCAATATTCGGCCGGTGATCGCCTCGATCAAAGAATTTTTCGGCAGCAGCCAGCTTTCGCAGTTTATGGATCAGACCAACCCGCTGGCCGAGCTGACTCACAAGCGGCGGCTCAGCGCTCTCGGCCCGGGAGGGCTGCGGCGTGAGCGGGCCGGTTTTGAAGTGCGCGACGTGCACCATTCCCACTACGGCAGGGTCTGCCCCATCGAAACCCCGGAAGGGCCCAATATCGGCCTGATCGGCTCTTTGAGCACCTATGCGCGGATCAACAGCTACGGTTTCATCGAAACCCCGTACCGGAAAGTTAACAAGGAAGACGGGCGGGTCACCGATGAGATCGTCTATCTCACTGCCGACGACGAAGACAAGTATGTCATCGCTCAGGCCAACGCCGAGCTGGACAGCGACGGCCGCTTCATCGGCAGCCGCGTGACCTGCCGCTACCAGTACGATACTGTGCTGCGAAATCCTCAGGAAGTGGATTTTATGGACGTTTCACCGAAGCAGCTGGTCAGCGTGGCGACGGCCCTGATCCCTTTTTTGGAGAATGATGACGCCAACCGGGCGCTGATGGGTGCCAATATGCAGCGGCAGGCGGTGCCGCTGCTGCAGACGGAGGCGCCCCTTGTCGGGACGGGGCTGGAGCAGAAGGTGGCCTATGATTCCGGAGCGGTCGTGATCTGCCGGGCCGACGGCGAGGTCACCCGGGTGACCTCCACAGAGATCGCCATCCGGCGCGAGGAGGATCCCGACGGACCGAACTATCTGATCAACGGCCGCACCGGGGAGATCTTCGAAGCGGGCTACTCCTCCTGGGGCAGCAGCGGGGTGGATATCTACACCCTGCAAAAGTTCAAGCGCTCCAACCAGGGCACCTGCGTCAATCAGCACCCCGTTGTTTTCCGGGGGCAGCGGGTTAAAATCGGCGAAGTTATCGCCGACGGCGCCTGCACCAGCCGCGGTGAACTGGCTCTCGGACGCAATGTTCTTACCGCTTTTCTGCCCTGGGAAGGGTTTAACTACGAGGATGCCATCTTGCTCAGCGAGAAGCTGGTCAAAGAGGATATCTTTACCTCGATCCATATCGAGGAATATGAATCAGAGGCCCGGGACACCAAACTTGGCCCGGAGGAGATCACCCGGGATATTCCCAATGTCGGTGAAGAAGCGCTCCGGGATCTCGATGCCCGGGGTATTGTCCGCTCCGGTGCCGAAGTGCGCTCCGGGGATATCCTGGTGGGGAAGGTCACCCCCAAGGGGGAGACGGAACTTACCGCTGAGGAAAGGCTGTTGCGGGCTATCTTTGGTGAAAAAGCCCGCGAGGTCAGAGATACTTCGCTTAGGGTGCCGCATGGTGAATCGGGCATTGTGGTCGATGTAAAGGTTTTTTCCCGGGAAGAGGGCGACGAACTCTCTCCCGGCGTGAATCAGCTGGTCCGCGTTTATGTGGCCCAGAAGCGAAAAATATCCGAGGGCGACAAGATGGCCGGGCGCCACGGCAACAAGGGAGTTATCGCCCGCATCCTGCCGGAGGAGGATATGCCCTATCTGCCCGACGGGACCCCTGTTGAGATCGTCCTCAACCCCCTCGGTGTTCCTTCGCGGATGAATATCGGACAGGTGCTGGAGACTCACCTCGGCTGGGCCGCCAAAGTTCTGGGAATCTATGTCGCCTCCCCGGTATTCGACGGGGCCGTTGAAGAAGATGTTTTTGCCGCCTTCAGGGAGGCCGGGCTGGCGGAAAAGGGGAAGACGGTCCTTTTTGACGGCCGCAGCGGTGAACCGTTTGACAATGAGGTCACCGTCGGCTATGTCTATATGCTGAAGCTGGCTCATCTGGTCGACGATAAGATCCATGCCCGCTCGACGGGACCCTATTCCCTGGTGACGCAGCAGCCCCTGGGCGGCAAAGCCCAGTTCGGCGGCCAGCGCTTCGGGGAGATGGAGGTGTGGGCGCTGGAGGCATATGGAGCCGCCTATACCCTGCAGGAGATCCTCACTGTAAAATCAGATGACGTCATCGGCCGGGTGAAGACCTACGAAGCTATCGTCAAGGGGGAAAATATCCCCGAACCCGGTGTTCCTGAATCGTTCAAGGTTCTGGTAAAAGAGCTGCAGAGCCTCTGCCTCGATGTCAAGGTGCTCAGCGAGGAGAAGGGCGAGGTGCAGATCCGGGAAGCGGATGATGAAACCGATTACCGCCGTCTCGATGTGAATATAGAAGGGTTTGAGACCGGCGACGATGATGCCGAGGGCTACGCCCTGCAGCGCAGCCGGAAAGAGGAGGAAACGGCCAAAAGCTCCGCCGGGAAGATCGATGCGGCCACAGAGGCGCCGGAGCAGAAGCCGGCGCCGGCCCCGGCTGAGGAAGTAGAGGAAGCGGAGGCGCTCCCGGAGCCGGCTCCGGTTCTCGCTGCTGTTGAAGCCGGGACTATCGATGAGGTTTCTCTGGAGCAGCTCAAGGAGATGGAAGATGAAGAGGGCGAGGAAGAGGCTGCTGAAGAGGAAACCCCGGCTCGCTCTTCACGTAAATTGCGCAAAAAGGGTTGATCGGGAAATGATTTCACTGGGAAAAGGCTTGAATCCGGCGAAAGGAGCGGAATATTTTTGGATGTAAACAGCTTTGATGCCTTAAAGATCGGTTTGGCCTCATCGGAGCAGATCAGAGCCTGGTCTCGCGGCGAGGTGAAGAAGCCGGAGACGATTAATTATCGCACCCTTAAGCCTGAGCGTGAGGGGCTCTTTTGTGAAAAGATTTTTGGTCCGCAGAAAGACTGGGAATGCAACTGCGGGAAATATAAGCGAATCCGTTACCGCGGCATCGTCTGCGACCGCTGCGGAGTGGAGGTGACCCGGGCCAAGGTGCGCCGCGAGAGGATGGGTCATATTGAGCTGGCTGCTCCGGTATCCCACATCTGGTATTTCAAGGGGATCCCCAGCCGCATGGGGCTGTTGCTCGACATGTCGCCGCGTTATCTGGAGAGGGTTCTCTATTTTGCCTCATACGTGGTCATCGATCCCGGCGACACCATTCTGAGCAAAAAACAGCTGCTCACCGAGGTGGAGTACCGCGAATACCGTGATAAATATGATGCTCTGTTCAAAGAGGGAAAAGGGTTCAAGGCGGAGATGGGCGCCGAAGCGATCAAGAGGCTGCTCGAGGAGATCGACTTAAAAGAGCTTGCCGCAGAGCTGCGCACGGAGCTGAAAAGCTCCAGCGGACAGAAAAAGCTGCGGGCGACCCGCCGTCTGGAAGTGGTGGAGGCATTTCACCAGTCCGGCAACCATCCCGACTGGATGGTCCTCGATGTGATTCCGGTAATTCCCCCCGATCTGCGGCCCATGGTTCAGCTTGACGGCGGCCGCTTTGCCACCTCCGATCTCAACGATCTGTACCGCCGGGTGATCAACCGCAACAATCGTTTAAAAAGGCTGCTCGATCTGGGGGCGCCCAATATCATTGTGCGCAACGAAAAAAGGATGCTCCAGGAGGCCGTCGACGCCCTCATCGACAACGGCAGGAGGGGCCGGCCGGTCACCGGACCGGGGAACCGCCCCTTGAAATCGCTCAGCGACATGCTCAAGGGGAAGCAGGGCCGCTTCCGCCAGAATCTCCTCGGCAAAAGGGTCGATTATTCCGGGCGCTCGGTTATTGTCGTCGGTCCGGATCTGAAACTTTATCAGTGCGGCCTGCCCAAGGAGATGGCTCTGGAGCTGTTCAAACCGTTTGTGATGAAGCGGCTGGTTAACGACGAGCTGGCCCATAATATCAAGAGCGCCAAGCGGATGGTGGAGAAGGTCCGTCCGGAGGTTTGGGACGTTCTTGAAGAGGTGATCAAGGAGCATCCGGTGCTGCTGAACCGGGCGCCGACGCTGCACCGTTTGGGAATTCAGGCTTTTGAACCGGTGCTCGTCGAGGGGCGGGCGATCCAGATTCATCCGCTGGTCTGCGTGGCCTACAACGCCGACTTCGACGGCGACCAGATGGCCGTTCATGTCCCCCTTTCTGCGGAGGCGCAGGCCGAGGCCAGGCTGCTCATGCTGGCGGCGCAAAACATTCTCAACCCCAAGGACGGGCGTCCCGTCGTCACCCCGACGCAGGATATGGTGCTCGGCTGTTACTACCTCACCCTGGAGAAGGAGGGCGCCACAGGCGAGGGGCGCGTCTTTATCGATCCCGAGGAGGCGCTCACCGCTTACGAGCTGGGCTATCTCGATCTGCATGCCCGCGTTCTCATCCGCGCTTCCGGCTTCCGGGGGCGCAGCTTTGCCCGGCGCAAAAAGTATCTGCTGACGACGGTGGGCAAGATTATCTTTAACGAGATCTTCCCCCTCGATTTTCCCTATATCAACAACGCTGAAAACAGCGCTGAGTTTTCCGAGCACCTGCCGGAAAGAAACTTTATCCCCCTGCGCGGGCTTGATCCCGAAGCAGTGCTGAAAAAGGTGCCCCGGAATGTGCCGATCAAAAAAGAGTTTCTGGGGGAACTTGTCTTCCGCTGCTACCGCAAATACGGCCATACGAAAACAGCGGTGATCCTCGATGAGATCAAGCGTCTCGGTTTCCACTACGCCACCCGGGCCGGGGTGACTGTGGCGATCGAGGATATCGTGGTCCCCCCCGATAAGCAGGAACTGCTCCAGCAGGCTGAGAAGCTGGTCGATGCCACTGAGGAAAACTTTTCCCGCGGCCTCATTACGGAAAAAGAGCGCTACGACCATGTCATCGAGATCTGGAGCAACAGCAAGGAAGAGATCACCCGCTCCCTGATGGAAAGGCTCGACGAGCTGAACCCCATCTATATGATGGCCAAATCCGGGGCGCGGGGCAATGAGTCGCAGATCACCCAGCTCGCCGGGATGCGCGGTCTCATGGCCGACCCCTCCGGACGGATTATCGACCTGCCGATCAAGGCAAATTTCCGCGAAGGGCTGACGGTGCTGGAATACTTTATCTCCACGCACGGCGCCCGCAAAGGGCTGGCTGATACCGCTTTGAAAACAGCCGACTCCGGCTATCTCACCCGGCGGCTGGTGGACGTGGTCCAGGATGTGATCATCCGCGAGGAGGACTGCGGCACCGGACAGGGAGTCAGTTTGAGCGAATATCTCGACAACGGCAGCGATCTGAAGGAGGCGGTGAAGCGGGTGGTCGGTCGTTTTGCCCTGGAGCCGATCTACCATCCGGATAGCGGAGAGGTGCTGGTGAAGCGCGATGAGCTCATCGACGAGGAGATCGCCGATGAGATCGCCGCTCTGGGCATTACCGAGGTTCGCTTCCGCTCCGCCCTGACCTGCCGCACCCGCCACGGGATCTGCGTCAAGTGCTACGGCCGCAACCTGGCCACGGGAAAGATTGTCGATGTCGGCGAGGCCGTGGGAATCATTGCGGCACAGTCCATCGGCGAGCCGGGCACCCAGCTGACCATGCGCACCTTTCACACCGGCGGGGTCGCCGGAGACGATATCACCCAGGGGCTGCCGCGGGTGGAGGAGCTCTTCGAAGCGCGCAAGCCGAAGGGGCAGTCGCTCATCTCGGAGGTTTCCGGGGTTGTCGATATTCAGGAGACGCGCTACAAGCGCGAGCTCAAGGTTATCTCCGAACATGATGAAGTGCGGATCTACCCGGTGCCGTACGGAGCCCGCCTGAAAGTTGAAGACGGCGAGAAAGTCAACGCCGGCGATGAGCTCACCGAGGGTTCGATCAACCCCCACGAGCTGCTCAAGGTGAAAGGGGTCCGCGGCGTCCAGCTCTACCTGCTTCAGGAGGTCCAGTGGGTCTACCGGATGCAGGGGGTCGATATCAACGACAAGCATATCGAAGTGATCATCCGCCAGATGCTGAAAAAAGTGAAGGTGACCGATCCCGGCGATACCGAGCTCCTGCCCGGAGGGCTCGTCGACAGCTTCTATTTTGATGATATCAACGAACAGGTCCAGAATGAGGGTGGTGAGCCCGCTCTGGCCCGGCCGATGCTCTTGGGGATCACCAAGGCTTCCCTGGCGACAGATTCGTTCCTCTCCGCCGCTTCTTTCCAGGAGACCACGCGCGTCCTCACCGACGCGGCGATCAAGGGGAAGCAGGACGATCTGTTGGGGCTGAAGGAGAACGTGATCATCGGCAAACTCATCCCCGCCGGCACGGGCATGTCCCGCTACCGCAATATCCGGGTGAACGCTCCCGGAGAGCCCGCAGAGGCGGCTCTTGAAGAAGGACCTCTTCCGGAGGGGGAACCTGTCGGGGAGAAGACGGAGATGCTGATTCCGGAAGAAGAGCCGGCCCCGGAGCCGGCCGCCTCATCGGAATCTTAATGCCGGAACCGGTTCTCCCGGCTTGTCTCGGGATTGAGGCAAAAGTTTGTTGACAACCCCTGCTGCCGGTGATAAAATCGAAAAGTGCGTTTTAGAGAACGGCTTCAGGAAAGAGAGGTTGCCCCGCTTGAGTGACGATGAACTGGCGGTCCGGATCGCTCAGGCCCGCCGCAAAGTGGTCGGGACAAAACAGACCCTGAAGGCGCTGGAGAGCGGCGAAGCGGTCTTGGTTATTCTGGCCCGGGACGCTGAAGAGAAAGTCACCGCTCCCGTGGCCTTTCTTGCCGGAAACAGGGGGGTCGAGATCGGTTATCTGGAGACCATGTCCGTTTTGGGCAAAAGCTGTGGGATTAAAGTAAATGCAGCGACTGCTGCTATTATCGAGTTTTAAAGGGGGTGGACTATTGCCGACTTTAAATCAGTTGATTCGTAAAGGCCGCCGGAAGCAGACCCATAAATCGAATGCGCCGGCCCTGGAGCGCTGTCCGCAGAAAAGAGGAGTCTGCACCAGAGTTTCCACGACAACGCCGAAGAAGCCGAACTCGGCGCTGCGGAAAATTGCCCGCGTCCGCCTGACCAACGGCATCGAGGTGACCGCTTATATTCCTGGAATCGGCCACAATCTTCAGGAGCACTCCGTGGTGCTGGTCAGGGGAGGGCGGGTCAAAGATCTGCCGGGGGTTCGGTATCACCTTGTTCGCGGAGCTCTTGATGCCGCCGGAGTGGAAAGCAGGGCCCAGGCCCGTTCAAAATATGGGACCAAGAAGCCGAAGGCTTAGTCTTGGCCCGGCGGGTACGGAGATTATTTTAGTTTGGTAAGGGGTGATTGAGAGATGCCACGTAAAGGCCCTGTCGCCAGGCGGGAGATCCTGGCGGATCCTGTTTATAACAGCAGGCTGGTGGCCAAATTTATCAATAAGCTGATGTTCGACGGGAAGAAGGGTATCGCCCAGCGGATCTTCTATGAAGCCTTCGACATTATCCGTGAAAAAACAGGGAAGGATCCGCAGGAGGTTTTCGAAACGGCGGTGCGCAACGTTTCGCCGGTTCTCGAAGTGAAGCCCCGCCGGGTGGGCGGCGCTACTTACCAGGTTCCGGTGGAAGTGTCTCCCTATCGCAAAAGCATACTGGCCATCCGCTGGATGATCGCTTTTGCCAGGAAAAGGGGCGAGAAAACGATGCCGCAGCGGCTTGCCGGTGAAATTCTCGATGCTTCCAACGGCATCGGGGCGGCGATGAAGAAGAAAGAGGATACCCACAAGATGGCAGAGGCGAACAAGGCTTTTGCCCACTATCGCTGGTGATGGGGAGCAGAAAAAAGAATTGGTTGAAGGAAAAAATAGCAAGATAGAAGGGGCCGGTTTGGGGAGCGGGACGCTCCCGCTGCCAAGTTCCAGCTCCGGCATCTTGAAGGGAAGGAGGGAGAAGAATGAGCCAATATTTTCCACTGGAAAAAGTCAGGAATATCGGGATCGCCGCTCACATCGATGCCGGTAAGACCACGACCACCGAAAGAATCCTGTTTTACTCCGGCAGGCTGCACAAGCTTGGCGAGGTTCACGAAGGCACCGCGACGATGGACTGGATGGCCCAGGAGCAGGAGCGCGGTATCACGATCACCTCGGCGGCGACGACCTGTCTGTGGCACGACGCCCGGATAAACATAATTGATACACCCGGGCACGTGGACTTTACCGTAGAGGTGGAGCGGTCGATGCGTGTCCTCGACGGGGTGGTGGCCATATTCTGCGCCAAGGGCGGCGTTGAGCCCCAGTCCGAGACTGTCTGGCGTCAGGCCGATCGCTACCATGTTCCCCGCATCGCCTATATCAACAAGATGGATGTTGTCGGGGCGGACTATTTCAATGTGCTCCAGCAGCTCCGGGAAAAGCTCAATGCGCAGGTGCTGCCCTTGCAGCTGCCTATCGGTGCGGAAAGCAAATTTTCCGGCGTTGTCGATCTGATCCAACAGCGGGCCATCATCTATGAAGACGACCTCGGCGTGCACAGCCGTGAGGCGGAGATCCCCGCAGAGATGTGCGAGCAGGCGGCGGACTACCGCGAGCGAATTTTGGAGACAGCAGCGGAGTTTGATGATGCCCTGATGGAAAAATATTTTAACGGCCAGGAGATCACTCCCGAAGAATGCTACCGCGCTCTGCGCAAGGCGACCATTCATCACGGCCTGGTCCCGGTGCTGTGCGGCTCTTCTTACCGCAACAAAGGGGTGCAGCCTCTGCTTCATGCGGTGGTAACCTTTCTCCCCTCCCCGATCGATGTCGGTGCGGTGAAGGGGTTTGATTATAAAACGGGACGGGAGGATTTTCGACTTCCCGCCGTCGATGCGCCCTTTTCAGCGCTTATCTTTAAGATCATGGTCGATTCTTTTGTGGGCAAGCTTGCCTTTGTCCGGGTCTACTCGGGACGGCTGAAGAAGGGTTCGGTGTTATTTAACGCCACCCGCGAGAAGAGGCAGCGGATCAGTCGCATCCTGCGGATGCACGCCAACTACCGCGAAGAGGTCGAGGAGGCGCTGCCGGGCGATATTATCGCTTTTGCCGGTCCCAAGGAGATCAGCACCGGGGAGACTCTCTGCAGTATGGAGAAGCCGATTATCCTCGAGGCGATCAAGTTTCCCGAGCCGGTCATCTCGGTGGCCATTGAGCCCAAGACCAAGGCGGATCAGGATAAGATGAGCCTTTCCCTGCAGCACCTGGGAGAGGAGGATCCCACCTTCCATATGCATACGGACGACGAGACCGGGCAGACCATTATCTCCGGGATGGGCGAACTCCACCTCGAGGTGATCGTCGACCGCCTCCTGCGGGAGTTCAAGGTCCAGGCCAATGTGGGGAAGCCGCAGGTCGCCTACAAGGAGACGGTGCGCGGCCAGGCCCGGGTGGAGGGCCGCTTCATCCGCCAGACCGGCGGAAGGGGCCAGTACGGGCATGTGGTTATCGAGATAGCGCCGGCGGAGCAGGGCGCCGGGTTTACCTTTGTCAACGCTATCGTCGGCGGTGCGATTCCCAAAGAGTACATCCCCGCTGTTGAAAAAGGGCTCGGCGAGGCGATGCACAACGGGGTCCTCGCCGGCTATCCGGTAACCGATCTGGAAGTGAAACTCATCGACGGCTCTTTCCATCCCGTCGATTCATCGGAGCTGGCCTTTCAGATTGCCGCTTCCCAGGCGCTGAAAAAGGCTCTGACCGAGGCGCAGCCGGTTATGCTGGAGCCGATCATGAAGGTGGAGGTCACCGTTCCCGAAGATTACCTCGGTGATGTTCTCGGTGATTTCACCGGCCGCCGCGGCCGGATCATGGGTACGGACGGACGGGAGCATCTCCATATTGTCCGGGGTATCGTGCCCCTGTCGGATATGTTTGGTTATACCACCACCCTGCGCTCCCTGACCCAGGGACGGGGTGTCTTCAGCATGGAGTTCAATCGCTATGATGAGCTGCCGCCAAATATTGCCCAAAAGATCATTACGCAAAGCGTAGCTTATTAATACTGGAGGTGTTTTAAATGGCGAAGAAAAAGTTTGAGCGGACGAAACCGCACTTGAATGTTGGGACCATTGGACATGTGGATCACGGCAAGACCACGTTGACTGCTGCGATCACCTCGTGTCTGTCCAGTGCCGGTTTTGCGGATAAGACTTCGTTTGATCAGATTGACAAGGCTCCCGAAGAGAAGGAGCGGGGGATTACCATTGCCACTGCCCATGTGGAGTATGAGACTGACGAGCGCCACTATGCTCATGTGGACTGCCCCGGTCACGCCGACTATGTCAAGAATATGATCACCGGTGCCGCCCAGATGGACGGTGCCATTTTGGTTGTTTCTGCTGCCGACGGGCCCATG
>JAAZIG010000167.1 GCA_012510325.1 Bacillota bacterium | reverse complement strand
GTCGATGCTCCACTGCACGCTCGTGTAACCGAGTCCGGAGATGGTTTCGATGACTTTGTTGCTGTATTCTCCAAAGGGGGGGCGGAAGAGAGCGGTTTTCTGTCCCGAGACCTGCGCGATCATCTGCTCCACCTTTTCCAGTTCGCTGTGGATCTCTTCTTCGGTGAGGTTGTTCAAGTGCGGGTGGGTCAGGGTGTGATTGCCGATCTCATGGCCTGCATCGGCAATCAACTTAACGTACTCCGGATAGGCTTCCACCCAGAAACCGGTTAAGAAGAAGGTGGTTTTGATCTCGTTTTCCTTCAGAATTTCGAGGATTTTCTCGGTGCGGTCAGCGCCCCAGCTGGCATCAAAAGAGAAAGCCACTTTCTTTTCATCGGTTTCGACATAGTATATCGGCACGAGGCGTTCCCCGGGGCCGACTACAGCCGCCAGCCTTTCGGGCAGGTTGAGCAGGGGTGTTGCCAGCAGGATCGCCAGAACCAGGCAGAGGCCCAGCAGCATCTTCAACCTTTTTTTTCCGATCAACAGCGTTACGAACATATTACTCACCCCCTTTATCAATATGAACGGGGACGGCGGTTTATGTTTTTCCCCAAAACGGTTCTGTTAGGTTATAATAGGAAAAATGCATGTTGATGGAGGAATTATAAATGAACGGACCCAGCAGGCGCCGCTGCCTCGATCTGATCAAGCCCTATGAACCGGGCAAACCGGTGGAAGAGGTGGAGCGCGAGCTCGGCTTGAGCGGGGTGCTCAAGCTGGCTTCAAATGAAAACCCTCTGGGCCCTTCGCCGAAGGCGCTGGAGGCCCTGAAAAAAGATCTCGACAGGTTGCATTTTTATCCTGACGGCAACTGCTACCATTTAAAGAGGGCTCTGGCGAAAGAATATGGTTTTTCCCCCGAAGAGATGGTCATCGGCAACGGCACCGATGAGCTGCTCTCTCTCCTTGCGCTGGCCTATATCAACCCGGGAGATGAGGCGGTGACGGTTGATCCGACATTTTCGGAGTACACCTTTGCCCTTCGCCTCATGGGGGGCGTCCCGCGACCGGTTCCTCTCGTCGGGGATGACTTCAGTTACGATTTCGCCGCTATTGCCGCGGCGGTCAACGAGAGGACGCGCCTGGTCTTTATCTGCAGCCCGAATAATCCCACCGGGACAGTTGTCGATAGAGAGGAGCTGGCAGAGTTCATCGCCTCCCTGCCCTCCGGGGTTCTGGTGGTGCTCGACCACGCCTATATCGAGTATGTCGCCGGAAGCGCTCATCCCGACGGGTTTGACTACATCAGGCAGGGGCGGCCGCTCATCGTTTTGCGGACTTTTTCCAAGATCTACGGTCTGGCCGGGTTGCGCGTCGGTTACGGCTTGGCGCCGGCTGAAGTGATCGCCGATCTGAACAGGGTCAGGGAACCTTTTAACGTGAACACGCCGGCCCAGATTGCCGCTGCTGCGGCCCTGGAGGATGAGGCGCATCTCGCCCGCAGTCTGGAGCTTGTTGAAAAAGGCCGGCTTCAGCTTGCCGAGGGCCTGAAGCGGATGGGGCTGAAGGCGGCACCCTCGGGGGGTAATTTTCTCTTTGTCGATGTCGCCACAGATTCACGAAAATTATTTGAAGCGCTGCTGCGGCGCGGTGTGATCGTGCGCAGCGGGGATATCTTTGGTTTTCCCACCCATATCCGGGTTACCTGCGGCACGGAGGAGCAAAACGAGCGTTTTCTGCAGGCGCTGCAGGAAGTGCTTCGCTGAGACAAGACCGCGGCC
>JAAZIG010000017.1 GCA_012510325.1 Bacillota bacterium | reverse complement strand
GCCGGTTTGGGGCAGTTCTTTTTCCGGCTCAATTGCCGGCGGTTCTTCAGGCAGGGTTACCGTCACCGTACAGGTAGCGGTAAAGCTGCCGTCTTCCGTGGTAGCCGTAATTACCGCCTGCCCCGCGCCTACCGCGCTGACGAAGCCGTCCGGATCCACTGCGGCTACCGACTGATCGCTGCTGCTCCAGAAAATTGTTTTGTTGGTGGCCCCCTCGGGGAAAATTAGCGCTGCCAACTGAAAGGGTGCACCGCCCATGAGTAGGGAAAGGGAGTCGACAGTCATGCCAACTCCGCTTACCGGCACTGTTACCGTCACCGTGCAGGTAGCGGCTAGGCCGCCGTCTTCCGCTGTGGCCGTGATTACTGCCTGACCCACACCAACAAAGCTGACCAGGCCGTCCGCATCCACCGTCGCCACCAACTGATCGCTGCTGCTCCAAAAAACTGTTTTGTTGGTGGCCTCCTCGGGAACAATTGTCGCCGACAGCTGAACAGGAGCACTGCCCACAAGAAGGTTAAGCGAAGCGGGGTCCACACTGATCCCGCTCACGGGTACAGTAACCGTCACCGTACAGAAAGCATTAAAGTTGCCGTCTTCCGTGGTGGCCATAATTACCGCCTGCCCCGCGCCCACCGCACTGACGAGGCCGTCCGCATCCACCTCCGCCACCGACTGATCGCTGCTACTCCAAAAAACTGTTTTGTTGGTAGCCCCCTCGGGGAATACTGTCCCCACCAGCTGAAAAGGAGCACCGCCCACAAGAAGGTCAAGCGAAGCCGGATCCACACTGATCCCGCTCACGGGCATCTTGAAATTAGCCGTCAGGTTGCGATTTTTCAGTAGGGCAAACCGGTAGTTCTGCTCTGTGCTGACCTCCACCCCATCCTCTGTCCAGTTTACAAATTCACAGCCCGCGGCGGCGGCAGCCGACAGGGTCACTATCGTGCCGCCGCTGTATTCGCCGCTCCCGGTGACGGTGCCGCCCACCGAGGGATTCGCTTCTGCAAAAACGGTATATTCTGCATCGGCATAGGGTATGGCCAGCGCGGCGATCTCAGTGCCAAAAGCTTGCAACAGGATGGCTTCGCCGGTATCAAGATCAAATTTATACAGACCACCATTTTCAATACCCGTATATAACGTTCCGTAAAGGATGCCGTTGGTGCGATCGAAGGCTATATCCTGGGCGTAATTCACATTAAGCCCGATGTAGCCGATAGCGGTCCCCGCACCGGTTTCCTTGTCAATACTGTAAAGCTGGTCATCGGTAATATCCAAGCCGTAGAGATTACCCGCCCCGTCGGCGGCTATGCCGATGATTATTCCTGAGGAGATTTCCCCCACCTTTGCCGTCTGCATTGTGCCCAGATCGATGGTGTAAAGGTAATTTCTATCCGCCAGATAGACCGTCCCCGTAGTGAGGTCATAGGTGAAGCCATTCGGATTGCTGATACCGGTATAACCGATTCTGGTGTACTCGCCTGTAGCGCAATCAATGGTGAACAGATCACCGTCATAATAATCCACTGTGTACCAAGTGCTTTCGACAAAGTCGCCGCCGGCCATAAAGGAATCCAATAAATCGCTTTTAATTTGGGTTATCTCCCCTTCAGGGATAGTAAGTTTAACCGGCCCCCTGGAGAACCCCCCGCTATCAACACAATTCCAGGCGTACGCCGTGAGCGTCCCCTCTCCCGGCGCCCCGGCTGAAGCCAACTGAGGTGAGACGAAAAGCAACAGGGCAAAAATGAAAACAAGAAAACAGGAAACAAGGCAACTGCTCTTTGTCCTGAACATGGCTGAACCTCCATTTCAATGTATTGTTGAACCGGCTCTTCGTTTCAATCTCGACCGCTTTCCCACCTTTCCAGAATTTCGTTCTTCGTGTGCGCTCTCTGGCAATATAGAAAATGTTAGCGACAACAACTGCCAGGATCAAAGCAAATAGAATCGCCCAGAGAGAGGATCATACATCAACACACCCTCTTTCCAGCTGATATTCAAGGATCAACGATCACCGGATCCACGCCGGTTTCAAAACGGAATTTCTCCACTACTTCCTTCAGCTCCCCCTCGCCAAAGCCGCCGCTGAGCAGCCGGATTTTTTGCGCCGCTTCCTCTGTGCCGTAAGTCAAACCGATAAAATTGGCGCCGATCTCAACCGCTTTTAACTGAGCGGCTCCCTGGTTGAATTTGATAATTCTTGAATCCAGCAGAATACCGAAATTGGAGACAAAAACTTCAACACCGTCCGTATGATCGTCTTCGGCCACGTTGCGGATTTTATCTTCGATCACCGCAGAGCGGATCCGGACAATACAATTTTCAATAATCAGCCGCGCTGCTTTCAGGTTGTCGTATTCTTTTCTCCAGAGCAAGGCCAACAAGATTGTGCCCAAGCCGGAAACGAAAAGAACCGCTGTGTTGATCTCCCGGGCAGAAAAGCTGCTGAAATAAATAAAAATTGAAACCGCCACCCCGAGGACGGTAGATAAACCAAAGATTTTGAATTTTTTTCTGATCGTCTCCAATGGCGCTCTCCTCTGTGTTAAAAACAGATCCAACCAGTAAAGATAAAATAATCTATCCGCAGGTTAAAGTCATCACACGAAAGGGGTGAAATTCAACAAACCCCTCTCACCTTTTTCGGGTGAGTTTCAAAAACATGCAGCACCAGGTTAGATCGCAAACCTCCACTGTTATAATCGCGCTTTTCGGCCAATCATTAATCGCCAAACGTCCGCCCCCAAAAACGCCGGTCAACTACCAGCAGCACACCATTTCCCGCAGGATTAACCGGAGCAGCGCCTTCAGGGCAAATCCGGACCAACCCTACCCCTTTGCCAGCCGTAAGAACGGCGGCTTCGGTTGACCTCAATAGTGCAGGCGCCGTCCCTTGAAATATTCCTGGGGGATCCCGACACCGGGCTTGCAGGGATCGCGAGGGTCGGATTTACCGCCCCGGCTGGTGTAATCGTAGATCACCGCCGGCACGTTTAAGGCATCAGGGGTGATCGCATTAACCCCCAGATCGATGACATTATCGGCTGTCTCCTTGGCGCTG
>JAAZIG010000166.1 GCA_012510325.1 Bacillota bacterium | reverse complement strand
TCGAAACGAACGACTGGAACGAGCAGATCGCCCATCGTTCCCGCCGCAGCAGCGGCTTGTACCAGCTGGACCGCCAGATGGAGCAGCGCAAATCACACCGCAACCCGGCAGTGCTGCAGCTCTACCGCGATTTCCTGGGCCACCCGGGGAGTGAGCAGGCCCACCGGCTTCTCCACACCGGCTTTCACTCGCGGCGGCTCTACGCACCGGAACCGCTGCCGAAAAAAGAGCATAAACAGAAGGTCCCCTCGCTCTAGCAAAAAACCAACGGAGCCTTCATCCCAGTGAGGTCATCCGGCCGCCCTGCCGAACCCGGCACCAACCTGCACTGAAGAGGCATCAGGAGCCACGCCCAAAACCGCAGGCAGCGGCCATTTCAGTTGTCAACAAAGGCCTCACCTTCACCGGCGGCTGCTTGCCAGGCCGTCTCCACCGCCGCCTCCGCTGTGCTACAGTGAGCGATCCGGCGGTGGGGCTGCACCGGTGCCTCCACTTTCCAGCTCTGCAGCGCAACGACCGGTTTATCCATCTTCAGGGCCAGGGCGATCTCGGAAAGAGTGCCGTACCCGCCGCCCACAGCGATCATGGCATCGACGGTCCGTGCAATGATCGCGTTGCGCGCATCGCCGAGCCCGGTTGCCACCGCCAGGCTCAGATAAGGGTTTCCCCCGCTGCGATCGCCTCCGGGAAGGATCCCCAGGACGACCCCGCCGTGCTCCCGGGCCCCCCGGGAGGCGGCCCGCATCACCCCGGCACCGCCGCCGCAGATGAGCACACCGCCCCGCGCGGCGATCTCCCTTCCCACCGCCTCCGCCAGCCGGGCGGTTTCAGGATCATCCTGCGTTCCTCCGACAACAGCAATATAGAAAGACATCAGCATCCCCCCACAGGAGCCACCCGCAGCAGCCGGCGCAGGACCCGACCGGTTCACCCCGGGCCAGGCAGCTCCTCCTGACACAGCGCCGTGCCCCGTCTGCTCTTTTGCGTGCAAAAATTAGCGTTTGTTTAAAACCAGCTCGAAGCGGGGCAGTTTGCTTTTGCTCCGCTTCTTTTCACCGGCCAGCTCTTTTCTTTCTGTCGGATCCATATCGCCGGACACGACCACCTGCAGACGGCGGGTGCGCTCACCCAGTTGCTCCAGAAAGCGGAAAAAAGCGGCAGCAGCCCTGGATGAAGCGAAGCGCAGCCCCTCAACGTTGATCACCAGGTGAAAACAACGTCTGGGCAGATAGGCGCGCACAGTTTTGACCAGCTCCCGCAGATTCAATCTGCTGATCAATCCCTGCAGGCGCAGGTGCAGAACCCCTTTCTTTTCAATGAGGTAAACCTGCAGCGACGCCGTTTTTTCTGCCGCCACCTCCCTCCGCTCAGCCTCGATCCGCTTGAAGAGCAAAGCCACCGGTGTGGGATCGGACACCTGAAGCTGCTTCAGAGCTCCGTCGTACCAGCGGTTCTTTCTCTCGAAATGGCGGGTCAGCCACCAGCCCAGGGAGCGGTACAGCGAGGTGCCCCAACCGGTATGGAAGACATTGCCGAAAATATTGCGGAGGGAGTAAAACCTTTTAAAGGCAGCAATGGTCTCCCACTGCAGCTCTTCCGCAGAGAGCCGGCTTGGTTGAAAAACAGCGTGGTGCCCGTCGTACAGCTCCCATTCTTTGGTCAGAAGCCGCCCCTGGGCTTCCAGATCATGATACAGCGGAGTTCCCGGCAGCGGCGTCAGAATCAAAAACTGGACGCTGTCAATGCGCGAGTCGAGGGCAAAATCGACGGTATCGCGGATCGTTTGAACAGTGTCGCCCTCGCCTCCGAAAACAAACATCCCGTGCACCCGGATCTTGTATTCATGGAAGCGGCGCACACATTCGCTGACATCAGCAAGGCTCTGCTGCTTGTTCAGCGCCGCCAGAGTCTCCGGGTTGATCGATTCCAGCCCGACAAAGGCCATATTCCCCCCGGAGAGGCGCATCAGCTCGAGCATCTCCGGATCGCGGGAGGCCTCCACCCGCATCTGGGCGCCCCACCCCTTAAGCCCTGTTTTCCGGTCGATCATCCCCTGGAAAAGCTCTCTGCTGCGGGCAGGATTGGCCGTAAAATTGTCATCACAGAAAAAGACGCTGCGCCCCCGGTACGCCGCCAGCTCGTTCAGCACGCTCTCCGTATCGCGAAAGCGGTAGCGGCGCCCGAACATGAGGGTAACACTGCAGAAGGTGCAGTTGTACGGACAACCGCGCGAGGTCATCACCGGGATGGTGCGAAAGCCCTTCTTCCCTTTGAACAGTGAGAAATCGGGCAGGGGCAGCTGATCCAGCTCCACCGGCACCTCGCTGCAGGGGTTGTGCACCGCCTCCTGACCGTCCCAGAACGACACCCCGGGCAGCTCCCGGGGCAGCCGCCCCTCTTCGAGGGCGCGGATCAGCGGCACGATGATCAGATCCGCTTCACCCCGCACCACATAATCGGCATGGCGCAGGGCCTCATCCGGTAAAAAGTGAGCGTGGATTCCCCCGATTATCACCGGCAGGCCGCGGGAACGCAGATAACCGGCAATGCGATAAGCCTCGCTGCTTGTCGCCGTAGTTGTCGAGACCCCCACAAAATCTGCGGAAACAATTGAGGACCAGGGCAGCGAGGCACCGGTCCCATAGTACAGCTCCACCCGGTATCCCGCCGCCTTCAGCGCCGCTCCCATGAGCGGCAGACCCAAACGGGGCATCTGCACAGTTTTGTAGACATGATCTTCCTGCGACTTCGGCTCAATCAAAACCACCTTTTTCATCACGAGCACTCCTCTCATTTCACTTCGAGTTAACAGTAATAGCAGAGATGATTCCAGTAGTGTTCTCGATGGAAATAAGATTTGTCGGTGATCAATTGAGCAGACTGGGATAGAATCAAAGGAGAGGAAAAAATAAAAGAATAAGGCCTTGAAGTGTTGCCGATGCCGCCGTTAACAGGAACTGTCTTTAGTATTCCCCTGTAGCGGCCTTTACAAAAGCGGTGCACTTCCGCTTTCAGATAATAAGTAATTATGATCCCATCTTGTTTTTATTGGCAAGTATCTGCAACTGTCGCCTGCTTCTCTCGCAGGGGGTTAGGGGCAGAATACTCCCGTTATCTGCTCATTTTATTCCTTTGCGCTCCATCCTCATTTTGTTTGCTCCCGGCGAATTAGGCTAACTAAATCGGGGGAAGGGCAGGGTTAAACGCTCCACGGTTGAATAGATAGGAGAGGTGATGACATGTCCAACATACTGGCAATTTCAGCAAGCCCACGCCGCAACGGAAACAGTGAGCTGGCCCTGCGTTCGTTTTGCCGGGCAGCAGAGGAAAACGGGATCACCGTAGAGCTGATCCGCCTTCAGGAACTCCGGCTGGAACCCTGCCGCGGCTGCGAACTCTGCGAAGCGGACGGAATCTGTGTGGTCAAAGACAAGATGCAGCCCCTTTATGAGAAAGTGGCTGCTGTGAAAGGCCTTGTTCTGGCCACACCGATATATTTCGGCTCCCTTTCGGCACAGCTAAAAATATTCATGGACCGCTTCCAGAGCTGGTGGCAGGCCAAGTACCGCCTCGACAAACCCTTTGTCCGCCTGGAGGATGAAAAAATAGGCTATATTATCAGCACCGGTGCCCTGCAAAGACCCGACTTTGCCGATAATGCGGTGGCCATCGCCAAGGTCTATTTTCACAGCATCAACTATCACTATGGCGGCAGCCTCAGCCTGCAGGGTCTTGATCGCAAAGGCGAGATCAACGCTGATCCCGCCGCGCTGGATAAGGCATACGACGCCGGAAAAGAATTTGTCAGCAGATACCTGCTTTAGCCCCCGGGCTGTGCGATCATCTCTTCAGCCAAGCGCACGATCTTATCCACGGTGAAGCCCATCTGCTCCATTACTAAAGTACCCGGCGCCGAAGCGCCGAAGCCGGTCAGCCCGACGATGCGGCCCCGTGCACCGGCGTAACGCTCCCAGCCCATCGGAGAAGCCGCCTCCACAGCGAGGCGGTTTTCGATCTCCTCCGGCAGGATCTCCTTCCGGTAGCTCTCCTCCTGCCTCTCGAAAAGCTCCCAGCTGACCATGCTGACCACGCGGACAGAGCAGCCCTTCTTTTCAAGCACGGCGGCAGCCTCAAGAGCAAGGGAAACTTCGGAACCGCTGGCGATAATGATCAGATCGGCGGGCCCGTTTTTCTCCGGAGCAGCGATATAAGCCCCCTTGAATGCCCCCCGGCCGCTTTCCGGCAGCTGCGGCAGGCCCTGGCGCGTCAGCACCAGCGCCGTGGGACCCTCCGTCCGGTTAAGCGCATGGAGCCAGGCCGCCGCCGTCTCCCGGCCGTCGGCCGGGCGGAGCACATCGAGATTGGGAATGGCCCGCAGAGTGGCCAGATGCTCCACCGGCTGATGCGTCGGTCCGTCTTCGCCAACAGCGATGCTGTCGTGGGTGAAAACGTAAATTGCCGGCGCGCCCATCAACGCTGCCAGCCTGAGCGAAGGTTTCATATAATCGGAGAAAACGAAAAAAGTGGAGCCGAAGGGGCGCAGCCCGCCGTGCAGGACCATCCCGGACAGAATCGTGCCCATGGCATGCTCGCGCACGCCGAAGGCGATATTATTACCCCGGGGGTTGTCTTTCTGAAAATCACCCCGCTCCTGGAGATAACTTCCGGTGGAACCCTTCAGATCAGCCGAGCCGCCCATGAGGTTGGGCAGATGTTTCGCCAGCACCTGCAGCACCTCTTTCGAAGCGACCCGCGTTGCCACCGGCTGCTCAAATTCCCACAGCGCCGGATCGTTCTCCAGCTCTTCAGGCAGCCGGCGGGAGTGCCAGGCATCCCACTGCACACCGAGCTGCGGAAATTCACGGCGATAAGCGGTCATCAGCCGATCCCACGACTCTTTTTGTGCAGTCAGCTTTTTTTGCATATCCTTGAAATGCGCTCTGACCTCGTCAGGCACCAGAAAAGAAGGCTCCAGGGGCCAGCCGAGGTTTTCCTTGGTCCGGCGGACCTCTTCGGCGCCCAGGGGGGCGCCGTGCGATTCCGGTTTGCCCTGCTTCTGTGGCGAGCCGTAGCCGATCTCCGTGCGCACCATGATCAGGGTGGGCCGATCGCTCCGCCGGGCTTCCCCAATCGCCTCGCTTACCGCAGCGATATCGTTGCCCTGCCCCACTCTCAGCACTTGCCAGCCGTACGACTCAAAGCGCTTCCCCACATCTTCGGTAAAGGTAATCTCGGTGCCCCCGTCGATGGTGATCCTGTTGTCATCGTAGAGGCAGATCAGTTTGTTCAGCTTGAGATGGCCAGCCAGCGATGCCGCCTCGGAGGCAATCCCCTCCATCAGGCAGCCGTCACCGGCGTAAATATAAGTATAGTGGTCTACCACAGGATAGTCGGGCCGGTTAAATTCCGCCGCCAGCCGCGTCTCCGCAACAGCCATTCCTACAGCAGCAGCAAATCCCTGCCCCAGGGGCCCGGTGGTCACCTCAACACCGGGAGTCACCCCGTATTCCGGATGCCCCGGAGTCCGGCTGCCCCACTGCCTGAAATCTTTAATCTCGTCAAGGGATAGATCGTAACCGGAAAGATGCAGCAGCGCATAAAGCAGCATCGAACCGTGTCCGGCGGAGAGAACAAACCGATCCCGGTCGGGCCAGTCCGGAGAGGTCGGATCGTGTTTTAAATGTCCCGACCAGAGGGCATAAGCCATCGCCGCCCCTCCCATGGGCAGCCCCGGATGGCCTGATTTTGCTTTCTCAATGGCATCCACTGACAGAAAACGTATGGTATTTACAGATAGTTCGTCGATCGATTGCACCAATAGGTCACCCCTGTCTCTTAAGTCAACATTTTATGATCTTATTCTCCCCAAGATCCACCAACGCCTGCTTTACAGCGCACATTTGCACATTTAAAACCAGGCGCACCTTCCCCTCCCCCCAAATGAGCCAGGGGGACGGATCTCGTGGCTCATTTTCGTGCCACAGGGGGGCCGGCCTTTTCTGTCATGCTGAGCGTGAGTCAAGGGGACGTTGACTTTGACTCACTCCTGAAACGAGATCCCACCACCGCTGTTATGCTGAGCGTAGCAAAGCATCTAAAATGTTATTGCCGCATCACGGACGCATTTCGCTTTGTACCCCCCTAGAAAAACCATCGGGCAACTTAAAAAAAGCGCTAGACTGCAGATCCTTCGGACTGCGTCCTCAGGATGACAAAAATTCCCTGAGCCAGGGGGACGGATCTCCTGGCTCATTTTTCTCGGGCAGCACCTTCGCTATGCTCGGAACAAAGGGGGTTGCCCAGATCAGATCCTTCGGGCTACGCCCTCAGGATGACAAAAATTCTCTGAGCCATGGGTGGGCCAGGGGGACGGATCTCCCGGCTCATTTTCTCCGAGCAGCTCCTTCGCTATGTTCGGAATAGCAAAGGGGGGTGCCCAGATCAGATCCTTCGGGTTGCGCCCTCAGGATGACAAAAATTGGGCAGCCGTTTTCTGCGGATTGCTGAGCGGCAATCCCTCGATTGAAAACTTTCAGAGCAGTTTGAATTGCACCTGCAGGATTCTACGCTTATAATAATAAAAAGAGAGCTGCCGGAGGAGAGCGCCTTGATCAGGATTAGTGAATTGCGGGAACGCGAAGTGATTAATGTAAACGACGGCCGCAGGCTGGGGGCGATCCGCGATCTGGAACTCGATCTGGAAAGAGGAAGGATCAAAGCGATCATCGTGCCCGCCTCCGGACGAATCCTGGGGAAATTTACCCGGGCCCGGGAGCACCTCATTCCCTGGGAGAAGATCGTCAAGATCGGTGTCGACACCATCCTTGTCGACCATCCGACCGACCCCGCTTCCAAAGCATAAGGCATGACTGCAACCTAATTGGATTCATGGGACAAGAAGGTACGTCCCCTTTGTCCCACAAAGCCCTGGGAAAAAAGCAGGTCCTCTTAGCCCTGCCGGGGAAACATCGGTTCAGCAGCGGGTCAATCTTCGAACAGAAAGAGTTCTTCCACCGGCGTCTTCAAAAGACGGGCCAGTTTCATTGCCAGAACAAGGGTGGGGTTGTATTTGTCATTTTCAATGGCGTTGATCGTCTGGCGCGTCACTCCGGTCAACCGGGCCAGGTCCTCCTGACGCAGATTCAGCTCCTTGCGCAGCTCCTTGATTTTATTCTTCACCCGCATCTCCGCCCATCTTTTGAGTCAAAATATAATTGGTGATCCAAAAGACAAGGTACTGGGTGATCAGGATAAACCAGGCCCAGCTTATTTCACCGGTGGTGATCTTTTCGTATACGGCCAGGATGAACAGCGCACACCCCGAGTAGAGGGACGACCAGCGCAGGGATTTCAGGGAAATCTCCATTTCCATCTCATCCATGCGCCTAAAACCGAGCTTTCTCAAAGTACCTTTCATGACAACACCGCTCCTCTCCTTCGGTAAATGTCAAACATTCTTGACATCCCTAGCATACGTCAGGCAGGGGAAAATGTCAATACTATTTTACATGAATCGGGAGAACGGTTTTTGCGGTTGTCAAGAGAGCAACTGCTCCACCACCTGCTGTTTTTTGAGGACAGCGGAAAGTCAGGCCGTGCCGGCCTGTGCAGGAAAAAACGCACGGTTCGTCTGTTATTTTTTCAAACGCCGGTAGTAGGAGCCCAGCGTGTAAAGCGCCGCCATGGGGTTATGCCCCATCACCCGGTCCTTAACCGCGAAGACAGTGGTTGGGGCCTGGGCATGCTGGAAAAAGAGGGAGTCGTGCCCCACACACAAACCCAGCAAAATATTAAAATCAGTTTTGACCTTGTTCAGCACCAGAGCCTGGCCAACGGGGTTGCAGACTGTTTCAAAGGTACCCGGGTTGATTTTTTGCGAATCGGTGAGACCAATTTCTTCTTTGGGAATACAGCCGGCTTTGCAAATCACTGAAACCACCTCAAAGCCGCGGGCGGTTAACACTTTGTCCAAGGCGCCGGCTTCGGAGCGCAGGCCGACACAGAAAGCCAGCCCGAGGCGGCGGTAACCCATGCGGGCAGCGAATTCATGAGTTTCCTCCAGACGGGATTTGAACGGGCGAAGGACAAATGGGATTGCCTCCCTGTCGGCATAACCCTCTCCCTCCTGGATTGAGGCCTGACGGGCAAATTCGAAAGTTGTGCTTTCCCGGTAACGCAGCATCGCTTCATCCAGGGTCTCTTTCATCTTCTGCGTCGGGCAGAAATTTGGTCCTCTCCCCTCTTTGTACAAACAGGCTCTTTCCGCCGGTCTGAGACCGCATCTGGCGCAGGCAGGCAACCGCTCGTTCATATCAAAAAAACCTCCCCCCAAAAGTTTGGCTCCTCTATTTTCTACGGTCAAGTTTACCATGGTTTACTCTGTCCTTCAAAGATAGCTCCGGTCCCGGGCACTCCTGAAGGCCGGGGGGATTGCGGTTTCAGGGGATCACCGCAGCTCTGTTCGCAACTCAACCGCCGGTGGGGAAAAAAGAAGCCCCTGAAAAAAGGTTGTTTGTCACCCCCGGGCAGCTTCCAGTTACTGGATGGCAGTAGTCCGGATCAGGACAGAATCCATACGTTGGTATCAATAGCTGCACCGGCGCGGTTAGCTGCAGCGAGATTATTTTTCCGATGCAACAGGTTATCCGGTGCCGGTCTGAAACAAAGCATTCCAGACATTCCAGATAAATATCCGCCGTTACCCCGATGCGCCGATCCCGGACCAGGGAGGCCACCGGATGAACTGCTTCATAAAGAATAGGCGGACTGGTCACAGCCTTGTTGCTGGCGCTGTCTGCGAATTTAACCGTACAGGTGAAATAAAAGCTGAGTCGGACCCGCTCTGTTCCCGCTATTTTCGTCACCGTGAAAGGATGTTTGGGGTCAACAAAAAGGTTTGCCCGGATGCATCGAGCACAGCTGATTTCCCCCTCAGCGAAAGCTGAAACGTCTACCATCTCTTCGCTGATCAGGGTTTTTTTACAACTCCAGTACACTTTTCGGGCAATGATACAGTCTATCTCTGCAGGAGGCGGTATGGGCGGGGCCTCCATCCAGGGGATAAAATTGATATTATCGCTGACCGGATTCCCTGCACCGCCGGGGTTTAGCAGGGAATGATAAGGCCCGGTAGCGTCGCCCCACCAGTTGTCTACAGCGTCAATGACGATGGCTGTTTCATTAAACGCTCCCCACGTGTTATTCAGGATGCTGTTGCCCTGCAGATGGGGCTCGGCTTTGCCGGTGGGGTTTCCCAGAAAAACGTTGCTCACAAAGACCCCGGCGCCGCCATTTTCAGAGAAGATGTTTTCGCTGATGAGGGGCTTAAGGGCATAGGGATCGGGCGGCAGGAAACTGCCCGGCCCCTGGGAAAAAAGATAGATGGCATCAAATGCACTATGGGTGATCTTGTTGAGGGAAATGAGGATGCTGTCGGGTTCGGGCCCTGCCGAGGGGCACCAGGCCCACATGATGCCCCGTTGCTTGCAATTCTCGATGGTATTCCCCGTAATAACCTCAGCCAATGCTTGAATTATGACGATGCCGCCTTTAAGCTCATCTGTGGTCAGACCACAGTCGGTAATGGTGTTATTCTTGACGGTTGCATTCTGTTCATCCCAAGCCAGGGTCACCCCGCTTGAAAATTCGTCGGTCATGCTGTTATTTTCGACCAGCAGTCCGGCGGCGCTACCCTCTGCATAGATACCGTCACCGTTGTTGTTAGTGGAGTTGTTCAGAATCTTGGTCGGTCCGTGATCCCTTAGAATAATTCCGGCCCGTTCGAAACTGGGGACATTGCCGTTGTCCTCAATGAGGTTGCTGATTACGTCTATGGAGGAACCGTTTATATTCATTATTCCCGCGTAATCGTGTCCCCGGATAACACAGTCTTCGATGAGCACCTCCTGCAGGTTGGGCTCGGAGGCAGTTCCCACGCGGATGCCCTGACCCGGTCCGTTGCGAAAGGTGAGCAGGCGAACGGTAACCTGGCTGGAGGTGATCAGCAGTGTCGGTGTTACCGCCAGGCCGGCAGCATCAACGATCGCCTCACCCGCGGCCGGAGCGGGTCCCTCCAGAGTGAGGGGTTTGTTGATCACCAGCTGCTCAGGATATATTCCCGGAGTCACATTGACCGTTCCGCCCGGTGGGGCGGTATCAATTAAATCCTGAATGCCCATTGCATAACACATCCTTTTTGGAAGATGGAGATTATCTATAAATATATTATGCGAGTACTGCCGTCAGGTGCATCTTTGGAGTGATGATGGGGTATATGCGAAAGGGTATAGCAGTAGGGGGAGGGCGGGGGGGGGGCTTAAGGCGGGTCCTCGCTCGCTGCGCTCGCATTGGATTGTGTGTTTTGGTTGCTGTGTTTGTGTTGGGGATTAGGTCCTCGCTCGCTGCGCTCGCGTTGGAGGGGGTGTTTGGTTGAGGTGAGGTCCTCGCTCGCTGTGCTCGCGTTAAGGATTAGGTCCTTCGCTCGCTGCGCTCGCATTGGGGATTAGGTCCTCGCTCGCTGTGCTCGCATTGGGGATTAGGTCCTCGCTCGCTGTGCTCGCATTGGGGATTAGGTCCTCGCTCGCTGTGCTCGCATTGGGG
>JAAZIG010000165.1 GCA_012510325.1 Bacillota bacterium | reverse complement strand
GCCTCTGGGAAAACTCTACCGCCATCTCGATGACCTTGCTTTTATCGATCTGGTCCAGGAGCTGACCGGTATTCCCGTCCATCATTATATCGCCTTGGACTACCAGGGCATCGCCATGTTGGGGGACTATCTCGGCGGAGTGAAAAGCGAGGAGCTGGGCGGCGGTGGGGAGGGCGTCAGCGGCTCGCTGCCCCGGGAGAAGGAGCGGTTAAAAGGGTTTGAACTGTACCGCTATTTTTTAACCGCCGATTATCTTGAATCCCCCTACGAGCACCTCAGCCGGCAGCAGCAGGTTCTGGCGGCCCTCTGGAGCATGATGGAGCAGAAAAAAGCCTGGCAGTGGCCGAAGATGATCCGACAGTTTTCCCCGTACCTGGAGACCGACCTCTCCTGGAAGGAGCTGAGCGCCTTGAAAGGGCGATTTGCCGACTACAGCTTCGCCGAGGCTGAACTGCTCACTCTTCCGGGAAAAGAAGAGAGCGTCGGCGGACAGCTCTTCTGGGTTCCCGATGCCGAAGCGCTGAAGGATATAGCAAATATGTTCGGCAAAATCTGTCCGGTGAGCCCCGCGGAAGTTCAGGTGGAGGTCCTTAACGGCAGCGGTGTGGAAGGGCTTGCCGCCGGGGTTGCCGCCCTGCTGGAACAGGAGGGGTTCCGGATCGTCAGAGCAGGTAACGCCGATCATTATAATTATGCGGCGACGCAGGTCATCGCTTTTGGCGAGGATGTGGAGAAGGCCAGAGCGGTGGCTCTTTATCTACCCGGGGCCGATATCTCCATGCTCCATCAATATGATCCGGAAGCTCGGATCGATGTCAGGGTGATTGTCGGCAAAAACTATGCCGAAGAGCAACACAGTCCTTAAAGCAGTCCCAAGGAGGTGAACTGCTTGTCGGGATCGGCAAGCGGCTCTGAAAAGCTGGCGTTATGGGCGGCCGAGCTGGCCGCCGAGAAGATGGCGGAAGACCTGACCCTGCTGGAGATTGGAAAGGTTTCGGTTATCGCCGACTATTTTTTGATCGCTACCGGTGCGACCCGGGTCCGGGTGCAGACCATCTGTGATCATCTGCTTGAGAAGTTAAAAAAAGCCGGTTTCACCCTGCTACGGATGGAGGGTTACCGCGAAGGATGGTGGGTCATCCTCGATTTCGGTGATCTGGTGGTGCATCTGTTGCAGCCCGAAGCGAGAGATTTTTATAATCTGGAGCGGCTCTGGAGCAGGGCCCCCCTGGTCACTCTTTAGGCGGGGGGAAAGGGTGTGCCCACCGGTGGGGCAGCCGCCGCTTTTGGAGGAGAGAGATGAGTGTCGATGAGGTCAGGGATCTATTGCTCAAGAACGCCCGCCGGGAGAGCGGCCCCGACGGGGACAGCTATCACTCTCTCTTATTTGCGGACAGTCTCTCTCTGGCCCGCAGGCTGAAGCTGTCCCGCCGCGATCTCGAGATTGCCGCCCTCGAGGCGGGGATCATTCCTGAAAGATACCGCAGCAACAGGGATCTGCTCGGTACAGGCGGACAGCTAAAACTGCTCCGGTCCCGGGTCGGGATCCTCGGTGCCGGAGGGCTGGGCGGCTATGCTGTCGAGCTGCTCGCCCGCCTGGGTGTGGGCTCCCTCGTCGTCATCGATGATGACAGCTTCACCGCAGGCAACCTTAACCGCCAGCTCCATGCAGTTGAGCAGACTCTCGGTGCGGGCAAGGCGGAGCTGGCAGTCCGGCGGGTTCGGGAGGTCAACGGTGCCGTGGAGGCAGAGGCGCACCGGTGCCGCGGCGACGCCTTGAATTTGCCCCGGCTGCTGCAGGGCTGCGATCTGGTGCTGGACTGTCTCGACAATCTGCCCTCACGTTTTGTCCTTGAAGAAGCCTGCCAGAAGCTAAAGATACCCCTGGTCCACGGTGCCGTCGACGGCTTCATGGGACAGGTGGCGGTGGTCCGGCCGGGGGAGCCGCTCCTGGCAACGATCTATGGCCGGCGGGATCGGCAAGGCCTGCGGCGGAAGGCCCCCGGCGGGGTCCTCTCCTTCACAGCGGCTCTGGTGGCGGCGAGACAGACTGCCGAAGCGGTGAAGCTGCTGGCCGGTCTGGACAGCTCCGTGGAAACCGGTCTTCTGCTCATCGATCTCCATGCAGGAGAGGTCGCCCGGATCGCGCTTACACCCGGTTAAGCCGACCCGCCGGCCCCGGGACGGGTGTCCGGGATTTTGCCAGGCGGAACATTTCACCATCATCCGGCGAAATGGCGCTGTAAATGAACGGCCTCCCCCCCAGATAGAAAATATTGTTGAATGATCGGCGCACTTGACAAGGTTCTCGCGGGTGCGTATAATCGATCTTGAATCAAAGGCGGTTTTTAGACAGACAGGGATTAAAACGACTCG
>JAAZIG010000164.1 GCA_012510325.1 Bacillota bacterium | reverse complement strand
CCGGTGGCCCCGTCGATGGAGGTCTCCAGCAGGGGGCTGTTGATCGCCGCACGGGCCGCCTCGGCGGTGCGGCTTTCGCCGCTGCCCTCGCCGACACCCATCAGTGCCGGGCCGGTTTCGGACATGATCGTGCGAATATCGGCAAAGTCCAGGTTGATCAGTCCGGGAACAGCGATCAGGTCGGAGATGCTCTGAACGGCCTGACGGAGGACATCGTCGGCCACCCGAAATGCCTCCAGGATCGGCGTCTGCTTCTCGATCACCTGAAAAAGGCGGTCGTTGGGGATGGTGATCAGGGTATCGACCTTTTCCTTCAGCAGGGCGATCCCTTCCTCGGCCTGCTGCTGCCGCTTGCGCCCTTCAAAGCTGAACGGTTTCGTCACCACTCCCACCACCAGGGGCCGCTTCAGCGGGGATGCATCCAGCTCCCGGGCCACCTCCGCGATCACCGGGGCCGCCCCGGTGCCCGTTCCGCCGCCCATGCCGGCGGTTAAAAAGATCATATCGGCCCCGCGCAGGTTTTCCTCGAGCAGTTCCCGGCTCTCCTCGGCGGCCTGACGGCCGATCTCCGGGTTCGCTCCGGCGCCCAGCCCCTTGGTCAGTTTTTCGCCGATCTGCAGCTTCACCGGCGATTCCACCAGGTGGAGGGCCTGCGCATCGGTGTTGACAGTGACAAAATCGACTCCCTGCAGGCCGGCGCTGATCATCCGGCCGACGGCATTGTTGCCGCCGCCCCCGATTCCGACAACCTTGATCGCCGTGAACCGCGGGTTTTCATTTTCGAATTCGATCATTTTTACTGAACACCTCCTTCAGAGGCTCGCTTGAGTTAATCGATTATTTCAAACATCCAGTCCTTAAAGCGCTGCCATAAACCCGGCTTACTCTGATAAGTGGTTTCCCGGCGTTCCTGGCGGGAGTAGCGGTACTGCTGCCGGTTGACGAAATAGAGCAGCCCGGCGGCATTGGTGTAGATGGGGTTCTGGATGCCGACAAAGTCGTGCTCGGCACAGCGCACCCGGTCGCTCTCGTAGATCATGGAAGCCAGCTCGATGAGCCCGTTCATCTGCGAAACCCCGCCGCTGAAGACCGCCCCCGCCGGAGGCAGCTCCGGCCAGCCCATCTTGACCATCTCTTCGCGAATAATCTGCAAAATCTCCCGCACCCGCGGCTCCAGGTAGCGGCTGATCTCCTTGGCCGAGATCTGCCGTTTTTCCCTGCTGCCGACGCTGCTGATCTCGATATCGGCCTCATCGGATGCCAGCGAGGCAAAAGCGCTGCCGTATTCGATTTTTATATTCTCCGCCATATAGAAGCTTGTCCGCAAACCGACGGCCAGATCGCTGGTGATATGATCGCCCCCCACGGGAATGGCCGCCAGCTGGCGGAGCTTCCCCTGCTGGAAGAGGGAGATCTCCGTGGTGCCGCCGCCGATATCGACAAAAAAGACACCGAGCTCCTTCTCATCATCCGAGAGGGCCACCTCGGCGCCGGCGAGAGCGAGCAGGATCATGCCGCTGACATTGATGCCGGCCCGGTTGACGCAGCGGACCAGGTTGCGCAAAGAGGTAGTGGAGCTGGTGACGATCATGGCATCGATCTCCAGGCGCACGCCGAGCATGCCCACGGGATCCCTGATCCCGTCATAGCCGTCCACGATGAATTCCCGGGGAATTACCTCCACGATCTCCCTTTCCAGGGGCAGGGCAATCACCCGGGCCGCCTGGATCACCCGCTCCAGGTCCTCCGCCCGGATCTCCCGATCATCGGACTGCACCGCCACGACGC
The DNA here is from genome assembly GCA_012510325.1 of Bacillota bacterium. Taxonomy (GTDB): domain Bacteria; phylum Bacillota; class Dethiobacteria; order DTU022; family DTU022; genus JAAZPQ01. Next base: position 2,714 of record JAAZIG010000164.1, on the reverse strand, counting down.
CGCGGTTGTTGATCAGCTCCGTGTTCAGTCCCTGCAGCCCCAGATAGGCGGAGTCAATTTTAAAACCGCACATCCGCTCGGCTTCCGCCGCCGCAGAGGCGATCGCCTCCACGGTCAACTCCAGATCGATAATGGCCCCTTTTTTCATCCCTTCCGTCGGGCTGACCCCGAGGCCGATTATGCTAATGGTGCCATCAGGACGGGGCTCGCCTACGATAGCCCTGACCTGGGTTGTTCCTACATCGATGCCGACCACATGATTATCTTTACGAGCCATATCTCCACCCCTTTACCCTTCCCGGACTAATTCAACATAGTCCGAATATTACCCTTCATCTTTTCTCCATCCTTAAAAATATTTCCCGATTTCATTCAGGAATTAGCACCAAACGGTCTCCGTCGCGCAGATCGAGGGAGCCCCCGCTGCCGTTATCTGGCAGGTGCGGGATTGATTCCCATAAAAGAGCCAGCTTCTCCACCATCCGCTCCCTGTCTCCCAGAAAAACCTTGCGCCCGTCCCCGGTGTAGAGGATCAGATCCGCCGGATTCTCCAGATTCAGCTCCGCCGGCTCGAGCAGGGGGTTCTCCGGAAGGGCCTCCAAAAAGGCGCAGAGAGCCTTGTGCCTGGCCCCGTTGGCCAGCGTTTTCCCCAGAACGATATCCTCCGCCGGCGCCCCGGTGATGACCGGCAGATTCTCTGCGGGAAGCGCTTCGCCGGCAAAGACGACCCCCTTCCGGTCCAGCAGCCAGAAACCGCTTTGATGGAGCAGCGAAGCGGCGGGCTCGCGCTCCTGAACCCGGATGGAGACGCTGTTGGGGAAGACCGCGCTCACCTCGGCAACAGCGATCACCGGCAGGTCGCCGAGCCTCTCTTCGGCCCGGCGGCGGCGCAGCAACAGCAGGCTTGTCCCCTTTTTGACCCCGCAGCAGTCGATGATCTCCTTCTCGCTGAGCCGCTGCGCCCCGGTGACGGTAATCTCTTCCACCGTGCAAAAAGTCTCCAAACCCTTGAAGAGCACCAGCCCCAGCCCCACAGCGGCGAGGAGCAGGCCGAAGCGTACCAAAATCTTCTTCAGCCGGGAGCGGCGCCGCGGCGGCGGCGCTTCTGCCTGCACCAGCCTGAGCCGGCGCCTTGCGCCGGGGGCAGGTTTCACGAGCTCAGCACCTCCTCGGGGACGCTCTTCTCCCGGGAGATCCGCCCCCCGAGCCGGGCCAGCGCTTCCGGCAGCCCGTCGTAACCCCGCTCGATATGGCCGATCCCCGCAATGGTGCTCTCGCCGTCGGCGGCAAGGGCGGCCAGAGTCAGGGCGGCTCCGGCTCTCAAATCGGTGGCCTGCACCGCGGCGCCGCTGAGCCGCCGGACGCCGCGGATCACCGCCCGGTGGCCGGAGAGCTCAATTCTCGCCCCCATCTTTCTCAGCTCGGGGACGTGGTGAAAGCGCCCCTTGAAGACATGCTCGATGATGGTGCTGCTGCCGTCGGCCAGGGTGAGGGCGGCCAGCAGCTGCGGTTGCAGATCCGTGGGAAATCCGGGATAGGGCCCCGTCTTCACCCTGGAAAGCGCCCGCAGCGGTTCCGCCGCGCGCACGGTGACTGCAGCGGCGCCCCTCTCCACCTCGGCGCCGGCCTCCTCGAGCAGCTTCGTCAGGGAAGCAAAATGTTCCGGGATCACCTCTTCCACAGTGACGCAGCCCCGGGTGAGCACCGCCGCCAGGAGAAAAGTGCCCGCAACGATGCGGTCGGGAAAGACACGGTAGCTGCCCCCGTGCAGGCCGCGAACCCCGCGGATCCGGATCACCGGGCTGCCGGCGCCGCTGACCCGGGCACCGAGCATGTTCAGAAAGTTCTGCAGATCGGCGATCTCCGGTTCGCAGGCGGCATTGTTGATCACGGTGCTGCCGCGGGCGCAGACAGCGGCGAGCATTAAATTTTCCGTCGCCCCGACGCTGGGATAGGCCAGGGTCACCTCGCCGCCCCGGAGCCGCCCGCGGGCCTCAATGCAGCCGCCTTTCTCTTCAATAACCGCGCCCAGTTGCTGCAGCCCCTCGAGGTGCAAATTGATCGGCCGCAGCCCGATGGCGCAGCCCCCGGGATAGGAGATGCGCACGCGGCCCAGTCTCCCCAAAAGCGGTCCCATCAAGAAGATGCTCGAGCGCATCTCCCGCATCAGGGCATCGGGAACATGATCGCAGTCCACATCCGCCGTCTGCAGCAGCAGATCCTCCCCCTCCTGGTCGACCCGCGCCCCCAAGCATCTCAGGATGGAGAGCATCGCCCGGACATCGCCGAGCGCCGGCACCTGTTGCAGGCGGATCTCTTCCCTGCTCTCATTGAGCAGCGCGGCCGCCAGAACCGGCAAAATCGAGTTCTTCGCTCCGCCTACCTTGACTGTTCCGACAAGAGGGAGGCCCCCCTGGACCTGATATCTTTCCACGCAATTCCACTCCAATATTTTATCTCTCCTCACCGACAATGCGAACCTCCGGCTGCAGCTCCACGGCAAACTTTTCTCTGACCAGCTGCTGCACTTTTCCGATCAGCCTTTCGATATCCCCCGCCGAAGCCCCCCCGGGATTGACGATGAAATTGGCGTGCTGCTCCGACACCCGGGCCGGCCCCACGGAGAGCCCCTTCCCCCCGGCCGCCTCGATGAGGGAGCCGGCGGGGCGGTGAGTCGGATTGCGAAAAACGCTGCCGGCGCTGGGCAGAGCGGG
>JAAZIG010000163.1 GCA_012510325.1 Bacillota bacterium | reverse complement strand
CGCCTGCAACTGATTCGTTACGGCCGGGCCTGCGGCATCCCGTCGGTGCCTGCCGGGGGAGGTGCCGCGGGCAGCCTCCCGGGCTACTCGGCCGGTATTTACCTGGCTGGTCAATTTCACCAGGACCTCCATATGCTCTTCAGCGATGATCGCTTTCCTGAGCGATGGGTCGATCTTCTCTGAAAAGGAGGGAGCCTCTTCAATGATAATATAGTGATCACTCTGTTCGGCACTCGTCCCAGACAATGTAATGAGCAGAATCAGCATCAGCAACAATATGGGAGTATACCGCAACCTGTGGCCGATCATATCCGTTATTCCTCCTTGGCAGTCAGGCAGGAAAAGCCCTTCCCGAAGATTACAGTACCTATATTCTGTGTTTAAATAAAAACACCTTCACTGGCGATTAAAGGAAGGGATCCCGGAGCTGATGAGTCAAAGCCAACGACCCTTGACTCAACCTGATTGTTGTCGAAGGGGACGCGGAAATCTTCAAGAAGCTCCAAGATAGCCTGTAAGTTGATTGGAGCCTTTATTAGAAGGCGTTTGCGGAATTCCTGTATCACCCTTCAGCATGATAGACGCAGGGGTAATTATCGAATATACTCAAACCATATCGCAAGCCGCGGAGGCTACAGCATCTCTCCGGGAGATAGGGCATGACATGATTCAGTGTTGAAAGGAGTTTTGCTGATGAACGATTCTCCTGAAACAGCTTACGGCCAATCAACGCGGCAGGTCAGCCCCAGTGTCATGCTGGGGGAAGACGGCGTGCTGCGCTGGGTCTATGAACTGAACATGTGGCGGAACCCCACGCTGATCATTACCATCGGGAAAGTGTTGGCCGTCTGCGCGCTGCTGCCGGGGTTGCTGATTTTCTTCTTAGCCTTAGTCGAAGGCGACGGTTTTTTCGCCGCGCTGTTGCTCTTGGTCAAAATTTCCGGCATCATCATCGCCATCATCACTGGGCTGCTCTTTTTTGCTTACCTGCTGGTGGGTTTCATTAACAGGGGGCGCTACTGCGTCATTTTCGAGATGGATGACCACGGCGTGAAGCATATCCAGATGAGCAAGCAGTTTAAAAAAGCGCAAGCCCTTTCGATGCTGGCCGTCCTGACGGGGGCCGTTGCCGGCAATATTACAGCCACCGGCGCCGGCCTGCTGGCGGGCTCCAGGCGAAGCCTGTACAGCGCCTTCAGAAAAGTGAAAAGCGTCACTGTAAATGAGAAACGCCAGGTCATCTATGTCAATGAAGCGCTGAAACGCAATCAGGTTTACGCCGACGCGGCAGACTTTGCTTTTATCCGCGATCATATCCTGGCTCGCTGTCCCCAAAAGGTGAAGGTTAAGATAATCGGCGGTGGGAGTTAGGCGTGTCAGGCAGGATTGAAAAGGCGGGAGATCAGGGACAATGGTTATTTTATCAATGAAGCGGCATAAGCGATGCGGTATGGCTTGCCTGGGGCTCGGTTTGTTTGTAACCCTGCTGCTGGGCATGGCCCTGGCCGGCTGCCAGCCGCGTGATGACGGTCCGCCCGATCCCGGGACACCGGAGCCGCCTGACCATATGGGTGAATTTTTTGGTGAGTGCGGCACACTGACCTTTCTGGAAAACCGCATGGTGCACGTGGGCTTCAGCGAGCATTTCGCCGGGGCCTTGCAAGACAGCCCCAACAATGCCGATTACTCCTATGCCTTTACCTGGTACAGCTTTGGTCTCTGTCGTTATGATGTGGCCACTGAATTCGTGCTGTATCATGCGGAGAGTGAAACCAACCTGACCTTTGCCTCCGATCCCGCAGCAACGGAAAGCCGCATCTCGCTAAAGAGCGCCCTGGAAGGGTTTGACGAGCCGACGGTATTTACCAAAACAGAGCGCTGACTCTGCCATGAGCCAACATTGACCGAAGTGGTAAAATAAGAGCCCCGGGAGGGATCACTGATGTTCTGCCAATTCTGTGGCAACGAAATTGCCGACGACAGCATCTTCTGCGGGAGCTGCGGCAAGCGGGTCCAAAAGAAACTCGCTGCTGAGCAAGAAGACTCCCAGCCCCCTTTGCCGCCATCTGCCCAGCCGCCGGCCCCGCCGCCGCCGAACCAACCGGCTGCTCCGCCCCCTTTCTATGAGCCGCCTGCCAGCCGGAACATCTTTAAAAGGAATCCGGCTCTGATAATTGTCACCGCTGTGTTGCTAGCCGTTATCGGAGGAGGAATTTGGTTTTTTGCGCAGGGCGGCGCCGGTAATGGCAAGGGAAGGGCTGATCCGGGCGGAGAGCCGGTGCCGCAACAGCAGGCCCCCGGCGAACAAGGGCTTGAGGATAAGGCTGATCCCAGCGGTGCTGTGCCGGTGCAACCCAGCAAAGAGGAAATCTCCGAACCGCGCGCCGAGGATTTTGCCTGGTTGAAGGTAGACTCCATCGACGGCATTATTCCTGTAAACGCGGTTCCATCGGAATATTTGGATATACTGGGCAAATGGAAGGCAGTGATCATCGGCTACCGCGGTCTTTTTGCCGAGGAAACAGAGAGCGTTTATATGTTCATGGAAATCGAAGAGTACAATCCGGATAAGCACGGCCACTGGGAGGGCGTAAATACAGCGGTCCTCTTTTATCCGCTCTATACTACCTACCCTTACAGCGCTGAGGCAGAGCCCATTGAAGGTGCCGACAGTCAAAGCCCGGCCAGTTTCGGATACAGCACCTTAAGCGTGACCATGCCGCATAATCCCCAGATGGTCTACGACCTGTTTTTCTGGGAAGAAGGCGGAGTTCAATACGCCCAATACCATTACCATGCCCCGGAAGGAACTGACGAGACCAGCTACCTGATGGCGCTGACGAGAGTAAAGCCATGAAAAGGAAAAACATCTGGCCTGAAGGAAAATGTTGTGGGAAGAAAGAAAGCCAATCGGGCCAGGGGAAGCTCGCCGCCACGGCAGGGGGGAATAAAATCCCCCCTAATCACCAGTCAGCTCCAGGGGGTATTCTCGGATCAACATAGTATGTCCCGCAACGTTCTACAGTAATAGTCATGCTGTGCTCTCCCAAGAGCCTTCCCTGGGAATCATACATTTTTATGGTGGGGGTAAACCGGTATTCCCGGTCGTCCTCTTCCGGAGCAGAATAATAATCATGGTATATTGACTGCAAAACATATCCGGGCTTCAGTTTAATATCGGGCCTAATATCGGTGCTCCTTCCGTCCTTTGCGTAAGTCCGGTATGGCTCACTGCCGTCGCCAAAATCCCATACCAGGACCCCCTCCGGGTCGATCATCCTATACTGAACAAGGAATAGGTATTCGTGTGCGAAGTGCGTAGACTCTTCCATCTCAAAGAAGATCACTTCACCCTGGGCCGTTTCGTCCAGGGCAAAGGAGAAGGTGATACTGTCCTCTGCCAGGGGCCCTTTATGATCGACGGTATAAAGGGTAACCGTTGGCCGAAATACGTCGCCCGGCTTTATATTGATGTAGGTAAAGCTGGTGTTGGCAGTTTCGCCCTCCTGGGTCAAAGATTCGCCGTTCCCGAAATCCCATTCAAAAATATAGCTGACTTTATCCGCGGGGATAGCTATCGCTTCAAATTCATGGGTATATTCATAATAATCCTGGGGCCCTCCCCCCAGGGAAAAACTTTTTGAACCGCCCGTTATCCTTACCTGGACCCCTTCTAGAACCACGTCTGCCTGTGCATCCGCCAGATTTGCCCCCTTGTCGTCCGTCAGGACGACCTTCAGGGTATAGTTTCCCGGCAAGATATATTTGTGGCTGATAGTGGCGGCGGCTTTCCCCTTCTCTACCGGAGCGTTTACACGACCGGCGCTTAAGTTAGCCTCATCCTCGTCTTCGCCGTCACCGAAGTCCCAGTTAAAAGCCACGGTGGTTAGATTAGCCGGCAGGCCCGCCGCCTCCAGTTCAAAGCTGTAATCCTCGCCTGCTTTGCCGTCTTTAATCTCTTCGGGGGTGATTTTCAGGGTTATCTCGCCTATTTTTACCGCCCACAGCCGGGCGGAATAGTTGCCCTTCAAATCAAAGGTATGAGTTAGTTCAACATCCTGGCCCTCTTGCTGATATTTCATGACCGCAGTCAAAGACTGGTCCTGGTCGGAGCAATTTACCGCCAGCAGATAGATTACCTCCCCCATCTGGAGATCATCCAAGGTGGTTTCATCACTAAATGAACTCAACATATCCAGAGGATGAATGATATTTTCATTTATCCGTTCTGTTCCCTTCATCCTGAAAATATTCAGGGTGCTTTCGCTGTCTGCCCCCGATATGCTTATTTCCAAGGAGCTTTTTTCAGGGATACTTAGGAGGTCCTTTCTCTCTGCTATATCACCCTTTCCCTGGGCGTCGGGGCTAAAGTCAGCAGGCTTATACCTGGCCAGAAAGGAATTACCGCTAAAAACAGTCCAGGCAGCAAATTTTTGATAACAATAAAAGAGGCCCAGGGGATCGCTTCTTTTAATATAGTCGTCCAATCGGGCCAGAGGCTCGCCGGCGGCCACAAACTCCACCAGCTCTTTGAAATCCAGCCCGATTACGTCGACAAGGTAGATAAGAAAACCGGCGGAAGCATATTCGTGATCCCGGCCGAAGCCCGGGTTTATCCCGGTGGAATTGAGAGGATAGGCTAGGAAATCGGCTCCTAACCCTCTTTGCAGAACATCGTCCAGCTCCTTGGTCTGCCATGCTTCCCGGCAGCCCGCGTACTCGGCTGTCGACTCCAGCCACCAGTAACTTTTGCTACCGGTCCATTGCAAGAAGGAGGCTCGCGAATAATACTGGGACTGGATGGCATGGAAGAGCTCATGGCCGATATTTGCGTAAATTTCAGACAGGCCAACTTCCCTAAACATAGCGGTCGGCAAATGTATTGCGCCAAATACTTTCCCATATTGGGGCGATTCGTATCCCGCCATCAAGCCGGTACCCATACCCCAAAGCCCCCCCATTTTAACGGTAAGGGGTGTCCTCCGCTCTCCCCAGAGATATCCCGGGGTTACCGTGGGGTTTTTAAACTTTCTCACACCGCAATAATTGGCCAGGGCCGCTTCCAGGAGTTCGCCAATATCCTGTATGTATGGGGGGTGCTTTGAACTATAGTCGGAAATACCCGCCGCCCGATCGGGCTTTGTCCATTTGCTTCCCCCGTAGAGCACATCCATCAGCTTTTTTTGGTAGAGAATTTTGAAGTTTCCCTGGGGAGTGGTATAGCTGTAAAGGCATATTTTTTCTACCACCCATCCCGTTGCCGCTACAGTTGCTATTGCAACCCCTGTTTTCAAAACCGTGCCCCCTACAGCAGCCATAGAAGGAATGGCAAAGAAGCTCAAATGGTCCGTAAGCATATGGATGGTCTCATTTTCTTCATCCACCCAGTAATGAAGGGCGCCCCACGAGCCGGTCTCCTCATCCCAGCGCATGGCCACCAGCTGGTCATAAGCGCTGTAAGCGCTATTAAGGGCCGCCGGATCATATCTGAAGCTGATTTCAATATAGTCCTCCAGCTGGGCCAGTCCTTCGATGCTTACATCGATGGCCATAGAATTTCCTGGAGGGGCCAAGGTATTGGCCGGGGCATTTTCCACCAGTGAAATAGATAGATTCCTGGGCTGGTCCAGGATCCCCTCCGGGATGGTAATGATGATCTCCTCCCGGTAGTTTATTATCTGGTCTCCCGCCGCCGGGCTGACCTGCTCCTCATGAAGGAGGGTGATTTTTGTTTGTGCCAGGCCAAATTCCACGGCATTACTCTTTTTGCTCCCCGCCGACACGTGGATTCGGCCGGCGCGAGCGTTGGCCGGGATCATGACCATGGCGGTATCTTCAAAGATATCCGAGAGGAGGATCTCTTCATCATTATAGAAGGCTTTTAAATTCTCCACCCCTGAAATATCTTTCTCGAACTTAAGGGCAACCGGGGAGCCGGGAACCCCTGACCGGGGGAAATGGTCCTCGATGGATATGTTTGAACCGCTCGTTAATAGGACCACCAGGAGAATAATGACCGCCGCTGCAGGGGCAATGAGCCAGAGAAACTTCTTGCGGCCTCCCGGTGATTTGCCAGATTTCATAACCGCCTTCAGCTGTGGTATATGGCGAACCTTTGTCCAGCTATTCATACTTTGGTTCCACAGCAGATCCTCTGGGCCAATCCTGCCAATACGCAAATAATCTAGTATCTCTTCCCAGGTATAAGGACCGTACTGTTCATTATCCCGGTTTAAAAACCATTGCTCGGACATTTTCCACCCCCCCGACCATCATAATTGCCAATCCATTGTAACCGTAAAAACGAAATAATTCGCTCAACCCTTAAGGGATGAGCGACGGAATACCCTATTTTTTTATATTTTATTGTTAAAGTACACTTTGGCCAGCATGGGGCTCCCCTTGCAACCCAGTATTTACTTGCTCTAATTCTCCGGTTGGTGGAGAATCACCTTCTGCTGTAGAGGTATGTTGTTATTCATTATGTACTATCAGGTTTCCCCATTCCTGGGGGAGTTCGCCAATGGGTCAAGGGATCTATTTTTAAAAGCAGCATAGAAGTTGTCTCCCTGCGGGAGGCGACTAAGCGCGATGATCATGTCTGAGGCGATCTTCCCAACAAATGTGATCTCCGCTGTAAGCAGATCGATGATGTAAAGGTTATCCGCATCCGACACATAAGCTGTCTCTGTAGTCAGGTCATAGGTAAAGCCCGTCAGCAGGTCAAGTCCGGTATCTCCAATCAGAGTGGCATTGCCTGTATGGCAATTAATGGTGAAGAACTCACCCGTGTATCTCACCGCGTACCAAGTGTTTCCGACAAAGTCCCCACCAGCCATAAAATTACTGTCCCTTGAATCGTTTTTAATCAGGGTTATTTCGCCTTCAGGAATAGTAAGTTTAACCGGCTCGGCTGAGGCCAGCTGGGGAGAAGCTAAACAGAACAGGGCAAAAAAGAAAACAAACAGGTAACGATGGAACTGCTCTTCATTTTAACCATAATTGATCCTCCCTCTCGATATTGTGATGCATTGTTGAATTGGCCGGTTCTCGCTTCCCACCTCCCCCAAAATTACGGTCTTTATCTATACGGACGCCAGCTCAAACGATATTTTGTCCGGGTGTCAATACACCCGTCCCCCTGTCACTCTGGGGAGATTACTTTTTTCTTGCTACCACCACAAACTGACCGTACTTCGCATGATATGCACAAGTAGAGAGCGTAAGCAGTTGGTCGCCGTAGACTGCCGATCGACCTGTATCGTGGAGGGAGAGAGCCTTGATATTGTCGATATATCGCTCGAAATCCGATTTGCTCTCGGCGTTGAGGAAGTTGTAATGCTTGAACACTTTATCGCGCTTTCGGTAGATCCGGCTTTTAAAAACCGCGATGATCTCAAATTGTTGCTGCTCATACAGCGTATCGAATCGAATGATCGGGTGCTCTTTCAAGAATTCCTCGTCCTCATACCGTTCCAGTGACGCGAACATCGTTCCCTGTCTCATGTGATGGCCATAGATGATTGTATTGGTACCGAAGGGCTCTACGGTGCAGCGCTTGTCGATATAGGGCACGCCGCTCCTGGCGCTGTTTTTGTCAAAATCATGATCCAAATAGAAATCATCCGCTGTGTACATGACGGGATAGTCGATAACAGTTCCCTCTATTTTGATCCAACCGACCAGATCGCTGTTCCGCGCATATAGGTCCCGGTATTGCTCCAGTATGACAGGTTCCCGGGACGTTGGGGCAACCGAAAGCGGCGGTATATGCTCAGCCGCCAACTCTTTCAGTTTTTGTTCCTCGCGAGCTATTTGTCGGTAATGTGATCCGATCATGGCTGCCGAGAAGATAAAGGCAACAGAGAAGAAAACAAGCAGGATAGGGCGTATATGCCTACGCCCTATCCGATATCGCTTTTGGAATCGCTGTAATAAACTGGATACCTCCGGTTTACGCACCGCTCCGTTTCCGCCTTGCGACTCCGCCCAGGATGAGGAAGATGCCGATGGCCGATAAGCTGCCCAGCAGCCACCAGCCCCCCATCGAGCGGTCACCCAGCTTGGGGAGAGCATCCAGCTTATCCTTCGCCTCCACCGTCAGCGTAGCTGTAGCCGTTCCACCTGTGGAATGTATGCCGAGCAGGTGTGTTCCCACCGCCAAAGTTTCGAGGTATTCCTCCTTCAACTCCACAACAATGCTTCCGTCGGAGAGATTGTAATTGCCCGGTGAAAGAGTATTACCGTCCATGGTGACGCTTATAAAATCCGCGAAGGCTGCATTAGAACGGAACATGAGAGTGCCGCTTGCTCCCAGCTCGTAAGTGCTGTCTTGACCTTCAATAATATTCGGAGCAAGTTTCGCAATAGACTCTGTTCTAGATGCACCGCAGTGCACACAGGTATATGTTTTTACCCCCTCCGCTGCTGCGGTCGGAGGGGTGGTTTCTCTGCCTTCATCCCATCTATGGCCGTCATTGACCGTAATTTTGAGGGTAATACTATTACCCGCCTTATCCGCGGCCGCGATCGTCTGTTCACCGCTGTTGGGGTTTATCGTAAACTTTCCATCGGTCAGTGTAACCTCTTCACCGTTTAGTGTAACAACACCCAGATGATCATCAGACACGGTAACCGCAACGGCGGCACAATAGATGGCGCCGTCTGTTACCCCGCTAATTTGTGGGACAATATTATCAAGGACCAGACCATCCGAATTGATGATGCTGCTGTTACCCACTTGATCAGTAATCTTAATGTAGACAACATAGTTATGATTGGGATCGATATTAAAGGAATCGCTGAAGACGGTCCAGCTTGTAAGATTAGCTGCTTCTTCTTCTGAAAGCCCCCTGTCCGACAGATAATAATAGGTCTTATCCACGCCGCTTTCGGCATCGTTTGCCGTAACCGAAACAGTTTGAGTTTCCTTGAAGAAAAGACCGAAAGTAATCGTATTGAGGAAGCTGTTCCAATTGTGCGTACCGATGGAAATGCTTCCGGTCGGCGCATTCGTATCAATAAGCTGCGGCAAAACTACATTTTTAGCTGCTCCGCACAGGCAGTTATAAACCTGTTCACCATCCTCAAAGTAGGTGGGCGATTTTGTGATCGTTCCTGCGATCCAGGTATGCGCTTTCTTTTCATCGATTACAGAACAGCCCTCGTTTGCGCAGAGATGCCAGTGATTGTCCCCATCATAAAGGTAGGCACCTGTGAAATCGTGCGTCTTGGCTGCTGTTGTCATATATCCGCAAACAGAGCAGTAAACCGGAGTAGTGCAATCGCCATCGTCCGGGCTGGGTGTGTGAGCGGAAAGTTGTTCAGTATGAACACATCCCGCATTCGTACATTTCTTCCAGTGGTTTGTATGATCATGCTGCCAATCAGACAGTTCGTGATGAGATTTTGCCGGTATTACCAACTCGCCGCATGTTGAGCAGTAAACAGGAGTGGTGCAATCGCCGTCATCTTCGTATGTATGGGTATGTAAAACCGTGAAGCTGATCGGTTTTTTAATCGTTGTCAACTGGTCCGCGCTCACTTCAGCGGTCGCTTCATAGGTTCCTTCCGCAAGGCCGGTCTTTGGCACCACAGTAAAGCTGGTTGTATCATTTTTATTTTGCAAAGAAGCGGCGGTGCTTGTTTTATTCAGGATAAAACTGCCGGAATTTGTACCGGTCAAAGAAACCCCCAGATTAGCAAGCTGGCCCGTGCCGGTATTCCTGATCGTAAATTCCTGCGGAGAAAGCTCTGTATATCCCTCGCCTTTCTCTTCAAAAATCAATTCGTCCGGAGTGACGGTTGCACCAATAATGTACGGCAATGGAGCGCTTTGGACACTCCTTTCACTACAGTCGCTGCACAAATAGATATCGCTATTCTCTGCAGGGTTAGCCACCACCCGGAAAGAATATTTAGCGCCGATTTTCAAAGAGTTAACCCTGAGATCAAAAAGGTTAAACTGAGGTTCAAAGAGGGTTATTATGCCATGGTCTGTTTGCGACCCCCCCATTTCACTGTCCAGTGACAAGCTATAGCTGGCAGCATTTTCTACCGGATCCCACTTAGCAAGAAAACCCTCCCAGCGGAGATTGGTGGGTGCAGCCAGCTTAATCAATTGCCCAGTATAGTAATATTCGATAGCATTTTCCAAGGACTTCTTTAATTGGCCATCCTTGTAATAGTATAGATACATGGAATATGTATCGCTGGGCAGTTTTTCCACATTCTCCTCGTATGCTAGAAATGCTGCCTGCAGGTCAAAGCTATAGCTGCCACCACTGGCCTCCATTTCATCGGATGCCATTAGAAACTTAGTTATAAACTCATCGTCAACATATATCGCTACTTTACTTTTGTAATCCTTAATGGCATTCCAAGTCAAAATTCCATCTGAGATTTGGGCAATGATTGGTATCACATTGGGTTTAATGGAAATATTTTTAGCAGGCATGATAAAACTAGTTGCTGAGTCGTCGGGAATGGTTAGGGCACCTGCTGGTAGCACATCCCAACCAATAAAATAAGAGTCCTTATATACATAACAGGACAGTCTAACCTCTGTCCCTGCCGCTAGGTCTAGAGACTCTCCCGAAGTGGCATCAAGGGTGTCGGTTTCCGCAGTGAAGAGACTAATGTGATCCCCACCGCGTAGCGTTAGGGTATAGAGGTTCTGTCCCAGCGCCGGACCAGGCAACACCGTCATCAGCAGGCAAAGACACAAGAAAATACTCAAAATTCTTTTCTTCATTGAGTTATATCCTCCTTATCTCGTTCATCTTTCTGTTTTTCTGTTTTTCTTCTATATCTCAGGCACAGCGCTGTCACCACAACGCCTGCCGCGAGGGCCAGCACACCCACCAGGACGTATCCCCCGACGCCGTCATACAGTAGCATCGCACCGTAAAAACCCGGCACTGTGCCGCCCTGCCTGCCGCCCGTCATGGCGGCAATTGCTCCAATAAGGGAAAAGGTCAGCACCGCGCACAGCGAACTTAGACCGCCGAGCAATCGGTTTTCCCTTTTGCGGTGTAATTCTCCGGCGCGCAGCCGTACCCGTCTGACTCGTTCCGCCGTATCATCCATTTGGAACGCTCCCTTCCTTAAAAATAGCTTTCATAAAATACCTTCTACTTCTCTAGGTACAAAAAAATCAAAAACTACGCACCCCAAATCGAAAAAATTTAAAATACTATTCCGCACAAAAAAGAGCCGCCGGATTGGCAGCTCTCAAAGGGAAAATGTTCATTCTATTTTAACGTTGTTGTTTGACTTTAAATAGCTTGCTCGCGCCGATTCCAGTTGTGATGGTGAAGACGGGCAGTGCGTAGGCAATATACTGGACTGTACCGCCGTAGGCGATCAGCAAATTGTAGATGGCATGGAAAGTGATCGCCGCACCCAAAAGACCACCGGTTCCCGCAACTCGAAGCCAGCCGCGCGGCCACACATACACAAGGCCGAAGCCTACCACCGCCCCGCAGACGATATGCATGGCGCCCGTGCCAAAGCCGCGGATGAGCAGAAAGGACAGCTGTGCTGCGCCATTTTGGGTGAGGTAGCAGATGTTTTCAAAGGTGGCAAAGCCGGTGGCAACAATCAGCACAGCGGTATTGATTTTCTCCGCCTTCGGCTCAAAGATCAGCAGATAAAAGAGCAGCGGCAGCAGCTTCATGATTTCCTCCACCACCGGGGCGATCTGCGTAGTAGCGTTGATTAGATCTGCATTGTACAGCTGGGCAAAAAAGGTGTTGATATAGGCCGAAAGCAGACAAGCGGCCATGCCTGCAAAACAAAAGAAAAAGATACGGGCATATCGTTTCCCCATGCACAGCGCTGTCACCAGAAGCGGTGCAGCGATGCAGACAAAGATGTTTTCGATATAAGTCATCCCTCCACCGCCTTTCGCGTAGCGGGTAACAGCATAAACAGCGCCGCTGTCAGCAGAAAATCAAACCAAAAATAGGGGTTCGTCAGGGTATCACTAACCCAGAAGCAAGATGTCGTCCACAGGCAGTATTCCAACGTAATGATACTCAAAACGGCGATGTGAAAAAACTGCCGATCCCGCGGTTTTCCGCTTTGCCTTCTGGCATAGAGCAGCCCGCGTACGGAGTACCACGCGGCAGCCATCGTCTGGCCGCAGATCAGCAGGTTAAAAAGGATGTCGCCATGCGTTAAATAGAGTCCAAGCTGTGGAATGCAAATGATGGGAACAAGCCACACGGCAGGATGCTTGAACTTTCTTTCCTCCGGCGTGGACAGGACATGTTCCAGTGTCAGCAGGAACAGATAGCTGGCAATCCAGGTAAGTTCCGAAACATAAAAAACTTGTGGTGAATAGTTGAATAGCAGAACATGGAGCGTCCAATAAAGCGTGCCCAGCGAAAAAGTGCCCAAAAAGCAGGTGAGCAAGAAGTATGCTTGCTCGCGGCTCTTGGAATAGAGGATGCCTGCCCCAACGCAGGCTATAAGCGTAACGCTAAACTGCAAGGTATTATCGATCAGTTCAACCATCGTCGTTCTCCGAGCCCTTGTGCTTCAACTGTTTTCTCAAACGGAGACGATAACCCAATATGGTCACGCTCACACCGAGAAGGAAAGCCAGCAACCCGATGAGCACGTAACCAAAGCCGCCGTTCTGCTCAAAGATTCCGGCAGCTGCACCCAAATAGGCATACTCGCTTTCGGGCATGCCTGCCATAATGCCCGGCATGGCCAGGGATAGCCCTATAATGAGCAGTAAAGAGGCAGCGGCATGGGCTCCCATAACGATGCGGTCTTGGCGAATCCGCCTCTGCCGCTCTATCTCCTTTGCTCTCTGCTTTACGGCCAAGACACGTTCTTCAGTATTCCGCACCGGTGATGCCC
Source organism: Bacillota bacterium (assembly GCA_012510325.1). Lineage (GTDB taxonomy): Bacteria > Bacillota > Dethiobacteria > DTU022 > DTU022 > JAAZPQ01. The sequence continues at coordinate 314 of JAAZIG010000163.1, read as the reverse complement.
TCCTGTTCCAACCGTATTCGCAACGAATGTTTACCACGATACACCAAATCCGCCACCTGTTTTTCACTTTTCCTCATAACGGCGGCGGCCTGGACATGGCGCATGTTTTCAAAATAGACGAGGTACAGCGCTTCACGATAGTCGGGGTTTAGCTGCTCCATGCACAGATGCAAAATACGATTGCGTTCCTCCGTTTGGATAACTTCCTCGATGAGCGATCCGCTCTCCGGTTCTTGCCCCAAATCTTCAAAACCGAAGCAGCGGCGCAGGCGGTTTTTAGAAACAAACCGCAGGGCAAGGTGGCGTGCCGTTTT
>JAAZIG010000162.1 GCA_012510325.1 Bacillota bacterium | reverse complement strand
GTGGCTGGCGGAGAGAGTCTGGGAGCCGCATCTGCCCCGCCCTATTCGTCAGGCGGGGATGGAATATTTGGCCCTGGATGATACCCATTTTCACGATGCCGGCTGTGAGGATCCGGAGCACTATTACCGGACCGAAGAAGAGGGTTTTCCTCTGGATATCTTTCCCATCGATGAAGAGCTGCGTTATCTGATCCCCTTTGCCGAGCCCGCCGAGACGATCTCGTACCTGCAGGAGCACCGCGGGGGGGGGCCGCGCCTGTTTGTACTGGCGGATGACGGGGAGAAATTTGGCGGCTGGCCGGGCACCTTCGAGACTGTTTATGAGCAGGGCTGGCTGGAGCAGTTTTTCACTTTACTGCAGGAGCAGCAGGAGTGGCTGCAGGTGACCACCTTTAAGGAGTTTCGCCGCCTTTTTCCGCCCCGCGGCCCTCTCTACCTGCCGGCAGGCTCTTATCGTGAAATGAAAGAGTGGTCCGGCGGTTTCTGGCGCAATTTCTTCAGCCGTTACCCGGAAAGCAACCGTCTTCATAAGAAGATGCTGGCGGTGCGCAGGCTCTGGGGGCAGCTCCCCGAAGGGGAGGCCCGCGAGGAAGCGCAGCAGCTGCTCTGGGCGGGGCAGTGCAACTGCGCCTACTGGCATGGTGTCTTCGGCGGCCTCTATTTGAACTTTTTGCGTGCGGCGATCTGGCAGAAGCTGCTGCAGGCCGAAAAGCTGATCAACGAGCAGCTCCACGAGCCCCCGCACCTGCTGCTGCAGCGGGGCGATTACTTGTACGGCGGAGAGGAAGAGTTCTATCTCTCCACCGACCGCTTCGGCCTGCTCTTCTCCCCGGAGCGCGGCGGCAGCCTCTGGGAGCTCTCCTGGCGGCCCGGGGCGGTCAATTTGCTGGACACCCTGACCCGCCGCCCGGAACCGTATCACCGGGAATATCTGGAGCAGAGCGAAGGGGACCCTGAGCGGGAAGGGCAGGTCGCCTCGATCCATCACCTGCGGGTGCTCAAAGAGGAGGGCTTGTTGGAGCGCCTCTTCTACGATCCCTATCCCCGGGGGGCTCTGGTGGAGCATCTGTTTGTCGAGGAGGGCTCTCTGGAGCAGTTTGAGAAAGGGGAGGGGCTTGCTGAGGGGTTCCCGTTTATGCACCCGGCTGCTACGGGGGTGGAAAGGCTTCCGGCAAAGGGGGGTTCTACAGGTGAAGGGGTGTGCTTAACCTTCGAGCGGGAGGGCCTCCTCGAGGGGGAGCTGCGGCTGCTTTTGAGCAAGGCGGTGACCGTCTATGGCGGGGAGGATTCGCTGCAGGTGGAGTACCTTCTGCAGAACCGAAGCCGGGGCAGTGCTTCTTTCCATTTCGGTGTCGAGTTCAACCTCGCTTTTCTTTCCGGATCCGACGACGAGCGCTACTATGAGATTCCCGGGCGGGAGCTGCAGGATCGACAGCTCGGCTCCCGCGGGGTAGAGGAAGCGGTGCAGGAGCTGCTCCTCATCGACGGCCGGCGCGAGATCAGGCTGGCGCTTTCCTGGAGCCGGCCGGCGCTGCTCTGGCGGACGCCGGTGGAGACGATCTCCAGCTCGGAGGCGGGGCTGGAGCGCTCTTATCAGCAGTCGCTGCTGCTGCCCCGCTGGCAGATCGAGCTGGGTGCGGGTGAGAGCGAGCGGATCAGCCTTCAGCTTCAGCTCTCCACTGCTCCAAAGAGAGGGCCGCAGCGAGCCCTGGCGGGAACGGAGGCGGGTTCATGAGCGGCAGGCCTTTGTATGTTGCTTTTGTCTGGAATCAGCATCAGCCTTCGTACCGGGATGGGGACACCGGGGGGCTGATCATGCCCTGGGTGAGGCTGCATGGAAGCAAGGATTACTTCCAGATGGCGGCGATTCTGGAAGGATATCCGCAGATTCGGCAGACCTTTAACTTGACCCCTTCCCTGCTGGAACAGCTGGGGGACTACGGGGCCGGGGCGGAAGATACTTACCAGAAGGCGGACCGGCCGGCAGAGTTGCTCAGCGACCGGGAGAAGCGCTTTTTGCTCCACCACTATTTTGATATTCACTGGGAGCGGGTTATCCGTCGGCACTCCCGCTACCGGGAGCTGCTGGAGCTCCAGGGCTGCACCCGAGAGCCGGCGAAGGTCAACAGCGCCGTGGAGCGCTACCGCCCCCAGGATTATCGCGATCTGCAGGTTTGGTTTAACCTGTCCTGGATAGATCCGGAGATCTGCGGCGCCGACCCTCTGCTAAAAGGGCTTCTGGAAAAGGGCCGTGGTTATACGGAAGCGGAGCGCCGTCTGGTCCGGGAAAGGCAGGACGATCTGCTCGGCGGAATCATCCCTTTGCACCGCCGTCTGCAGGAAGAGGGGCAAATCGAGATCATGACCACGCCCTACTATCATCCGATTATTCCCCTGCTTATCGACAGCTGCAGCGCTCTGCGAGCCTGTCCCGGATTGCCGTTGCCGCGCCGTTTTCAATATCCGCAGGATGCCTGCGAGCAGCTCCAGGCAGCGGCGGAGCAGTATCGAAAGCTGTTCGGCCTCCGGCCCAAAGGGGCCTGGCCGCCGGAAATGGCGGTGAGCCCGGAGACGGTGGCCCTTCTGGCGACCTACCGGTTTGACTGGTCGATCAGTGATGAACAGATTTTGTCCCGCTCGCTGAACGCCGAGATTATCCGCGACGGCTACGGCCATGTCTTGAACGGTGATCTGCTTTACCGTCCTTACCGCGTCCGCGGGGCCGGCGGCGAGATTGCCATGATCTTCCGGGATCACCATCTCTCCAACCGGATCGGGTTTGAATACCAGCATTTTCGTCCTGAAGATGCCGCCGCCGATCTGGTGCACCGCCTCCTCAAAATACGGGAGAACCTCTCCTGGGCCCCGGAGAATCACCTGGTCACTCTCTCTCTTGACGGAGAAAACGCCTGGGAATGGTACCAGGGCGACAAGGGCCCCTTTTTGCACAGTCTGTACCGCCGCCTCAGCGAAGAGCCGCTCCTGTGCTGTTGCACAGTCAGCGAATACCTGGCGGCGAACCCGCCGCAGAGGTGCATCGATCATCTTTTTACCGGCTCATGGGTCGATCATAATCTGACCCGCTGGATCGGGACGGAGAATAAAAACAGCCTCTGGGAGCATCTCCTCGACGCCCGCGAAGCGGTGGAGCGCTGCCGGCAGAACGGCTCCTGCAGGACGGAGAAAATCAAAGAGGCGCTGCACTATATCTTTGTTGCGGAAGGCAGCGATTTTCCCTGGTGGATCGACAGCATGCCCTACCACCTGGCCGCACCCTTTGAAGCGCTTTTCCGCAAACACCTTGTTGCAGTCTACCGCTCCGTTGGGTTGTCCGTTCCGGAGGGGCTCACCCGCCCCCTGATCCGGCCCCGGCCCGGTGACAGCCCCGCCGCCGATCAGTATTCCGGCGGACCGATCTCCATGGTCCCGACAAACCCCGCTCGGGAGTGAAATCAGGCTCTTTTGGCGACGGTCGGTCCCGCTTCGCCAATAAAGCGCACCACTTTTCAGGATTATGTGGTAATATCGAAGTAATCTACGGTCGGGCGGGAGGGTGATCGTTTCAGTGTACATGATCATTATCGGAGGCGGCGGGGTCGGCACGGAGCTGGCGCGCAGTTTCTCGGAAAAAGACTTCGATGTCGTTATCATCGAGAAAAATCCCGAGCAGGCCCGCAGGCTGAGCAGAATGTTCGACGTGATGGTGATCGAGGAAAACGGCGCCGCTGCCCAGGCCCTGGAGAGGGCCGGGGTAAAAACTGCGGATATGGTTATTGCGGTGACCGAAACTGATGAGATCAATATTATCGCCTGCATGGTGGCCAAACGTTACGGGGTTCCGGTAACCGTGGCCCGGGTGCGCAGCGCCGAGTATGCTTTTGACTCTGCCGTGCTCACCCGGGAGCAGCTGGGCATCGATCTGATGATCAGTCCCGAGAGAAGCGCCGCTTACGAGATCTCGAGGATGCTTCACTTCCCCGAGGCCTGTGAGGTTGAATATTTCAGCAAAGGGCGGGTGATGATGCTCAGCCTCATCGCCGGCCCGGAAACCGATATTGTGAGGAAACCTTTTCACAGGTTGAATCTGCCTCCCGGCTGTATCATTGTCGGGGTCAACGAGGGCCGGGGCAAGTTTATTATTCCCGGTGGGGCGGATACGATCAAGCCCGGCTCGCGGATCTATCTGCTGGGGCAATCAAGGGTGCTGAAAGATATCAGCCGGCTGCTGCTCCATGAGCGCACCCTGATCGATCGCGTCACCATCCTCGGCGGCGGAAAGATCGGTTTTGAGCTGGCCCGGCTTCTCGAAGAGAGCCGCAGCCCTTTCCAGGTGACTCTCATTGAACGCGACGGGGCTCGCTGTGAGCTGATCAGCCGGGATCTTTCGCAGACCCTGATCCTGCAGGGGGATGCCACCGATCTTGATCTGTTCAGGCAGGAGGAGATGGAGCGGACCGATGCAGTTGTTGCCGTCAGCGGTGACGATCGCACCAATATCATTGCCGGAGTGCTGGCCAAGCAGGCGGGAATTAAGAAGATCATCTGCGAGGTGGCCGATCCCCAGCTTGCTCCGGTGTACAGCGCTCTAGATCTGGACAGTATCATCAATCCGCGTCTGATCACCGCCTCACAAATTCTTCGCTTTACCCGCCGTGAGGATCTGGTTTCCCTTTCGATCCTGAATGATGAACGGGCTGAGGTCCTGGAGCTGGCTTTGCCGGATTCGGCGGCGGTGGCCCAAAAAAAAGTGGCTGAAGCCGGATTTCCCCGGGGCATGCTCATCGGGGCGATCATCAGGCGCCAGGAAGTGATTATCCCCCGGGGGCAGACCAGACTTCTGCCCGGTGATCATCTGATCATTTTTACCTTGCCGGAAATCAGCAGTCAGCTGGAGCGTTATTTTGCTTCCAGGGAAAGTCGTTTCAACAGCAACCGCTCTCGCAAATAGGAGGGGCTTCCGGATAAAATAACTGCTGGAGAGGGTGGATCGGTGCGCCGGACAAAATTATTCTATCTTTTGGGAATTATGCTCCTGTTTTTGGCCCTGATGATGGCGCTGTCCGCGCTCTGGTCCATCGGTGCGGCGGCGGGAGATCGGCTCTCCTTTCTTAAGTCCGTTCTAATCACCGCCGGCGCGGGAGCCCTGTTATGCTTTCTCGCTTACCCGTCGCGCCGGGAAGGTCTTTCTCTTGCGGAGAGTTTTTCCCTGGTCACCCTGGCCTGGCTGCTGGCCGGTTTTTTCGGCGGACTGCCTTTTTACTTTTTCAGCGGCACCGGCGGTGCTATGCTCGATGCATTTTTTGAAGCGCTCTCCGGTTTTACCACCACCGGGGCCACCGTGATTACCGATCTGGAAAACTTGCCCCGCGGGCTGCTTTTCTGGCGCGCACTGACGCAGTGGCTGGGCGGGATGGGAATCATCGTGCTTTTTCTTGCCGTTCTGCCGCGGTTCGGTTTTAGAAGCACCGCTCTTTACCGGGCGGAGCTGCCCGGGCCTGTTGCCGAGCGCTTTGTTCCCCGGATATCCGAAACAGCGCGCTGGCTCTGGCTGATCTATACCGCTTTAACATTTTTGCAGACCCTGCTGCTGCTTCTGTGCGGCCTGAATCTTTTTGATGCTCTGGCGCACGCCTTGACGACCATGCCTACCGGGGGTTTTTCCACGTACAGCGGCAGTATCGCCGCTTTGAATAATCCAGCCGCCGAAGTGGTCATCATTGTTTTCATGTTTCTGGCAGGGGTAAATTTCACGCTTTACTTTCGCTTGTTTAAGGGCGATCGCAGTGTCTTCAAAAGCGAGGAGCTTCGCTTCTACGCAGCCGTGCTGGCGGTGGCTGCCGCACTGACCGCTGTAAATATTGGTCCGCACTTGAGCTGGGATATCTTTTCCCTGACTCGAAAAAGCGTTTTTCAAGTGGTCTCGGTGGCGACAACGACCGGGTATGTCGGAGCTGATTTTGAGATGTGGCCGCATTTTTCCCGGGCGTTATTCCTCTCGTTGATGTTTTTAGGCGCTTGCGGCGGCTCGACCGGCGGTGGGGTCAAACAGGTTCGCTTGCTGCTGCTGTTTAGATATGTGCGACGTGAGCTGGTGCGGCTGGTTCACCCCTCCGCCGTGGCTTCGGTTAAACTTGACGGCCAGGCTGTTGGAGAGGAGACGCTGCGCAGTGTAGCCGGGTTTTTCTTTCTCTATATCCTTTTTTTCGCTCTTTCGACTCTGGCGCTGTGTTGGATGAAGTTTGATTTGGTTTCGGCTGCTTCTGCTGTTATCGCCGCTCTGAGCAATGCCGCACCCGGCCTCGGCCTGGTCGGACCCCGCTTCACCTTCAGCGCTGTTCCCGCCGCCGGGAAAGCGCTCCTGAGCCTGTTGATGATCATGGGCCGTCTCGAGATCTACACGGTGCTGGTACTCTTTCTACCTGAATCGCGCCGTTTTTTACGAAATAAATAATACCGGGAGGTGGTCATTAATTGTTTACCTACCGCGAAGTGGCCAAAGAGATCGCTGCGGGACGTTTTGCCCCGGCTTATCTGTTCTACGGGGAGGAGCTCTTTTTGCTTGAAAAGCTTACCGAGCTTCTGACCGAAAGATATTTGGGGGAAGACTCCGGCTTCGGTCGGGACAAGATCGAGGGCGGTGCGCTGACCCTGTCGCAGGCAATCCGGCGCCTCGGGGAGGCCACCCTGTTCTCCCCCCGCAAACTGCTGCTGGTGGAGGAACCGCCGTACCTGGTGCCGGCAAAAGGGAAAAAGCGGGTCTCTGCAGAAAAAGAAGAAGAATCCGGGAAAGGAAGCGCTAAAGAGGCGGCGGCACAGCTGGAAAATTTTCTCGCCCGCGAGAAGGAGCACCCCGTTCCTTCGCGGATCATGCTCTTCCGGGCCGGTGCAGTTGATCGGCGCAGACGCCTCTTCAAACTGTTGGAAAAGGAAGCGGTCGTGGTGCACTGCGCCCCGTTGAGAGGGAATGAGCTGGCCCGCTGGATCCGGGAGCAGGCGGCCCGCCGGGGTAAAAAAATTGAGCCCGCCGCTCTGCAGCGGCTCCTCTGGAGCGGGGAAAACGATCTTTACTGCCTTTCCAACGAGCTGGACAAGTACATCCTCTTTCTGGGTGAAGATGAGACGACGATTACTGCCACAGCGGTCGAAGAGCTGTTTTCCGGGGATATTAAGAGCAACATCTTTGCCCTCACCGATGCGCTCAGCGAGGGCAATCTGGATCGGGCCCTGCAGGCGCTCTCCCTTCTTGACCGGAAGCGCGAAGAGCCGCAGCGGATCTTCTTTATGCTGGTGCGCCACTGCCGGCTCCTTCTGGGAGCTCGTTCGCTGCGCGAAGAGAAGATCCCTTCGAAAGAGCATCCCCGGGCGCTCGGCGTGACCCCCT
>JAAZIG010000161.1 GCA_012510325.1 Bacillota bacterium | reverse complement strand
GCGGTTTGCATAATAAGGTGATAGGCGGTAAAATGCTCTTCAAGCCGCTGCTATAACTTCATTAAAGGGGGAGTGTTTATGGAGAAACAGTTATTTCAACCAGAATCGGGGGAGCGCTCCGGCGGCAAGACAAACGGAGAGATCCTGGCCGAGCCGCTGATTCCGCGAATAAAGCGGGTCGCGGCCGGAGCTCATGGGATCACCTTTGTCGGTTCCGCCGCGGGTGCGCCGGGTACGCCGCCGGTCAAAGTACCCTGGAAGCAGTTACATGAAGAGGCCCGCGCCGTTGCCGCTGTGCTTCAGGAGAACGGCCTTGAACCCGGCGATCACGTTGCTCTTCTGGGACCGACAACAAGGGCTCTGGTCACGGCGGTGCAGGCGATCTGGCTGGCCGGGGGTTGCACCATCATCCTGCCCATCCCGCTCCGCTTCAGCTCCATCGAGGATTTTATGATGCAGACGCGGGCGCTGCTCAAAAGCGGCGCTGTTTCCCTGCTGCTGCTCGATCCGGGGATCGCCGCTTACTATGAACCCGCTCCCGGTGATCCGCCCGTACTGATGCTCGATCAGATTATGCCCGGAGCCGGCGGTCTTACCAGCGCCGCTGACTTTAAAGAGGTCCCCGATGATCCCGCTAGACTGGCGGTGCTGCAGTTCACCTCCGGATCTACAGCCAGCCCCAAGGGAGTGAGGCTGCCGCATCACACTGTCGGAGCCAATATCGACGGAATGATCGAGGCGGCGGAATTGGTGCCCGCTGATCTCATCGTTTCCTGGCTGCCGCTGTACCACGATATGGGCCTGATCGGCATGCTCACCGTATCGATGACTGTGGGCTGCTCGCTTGTTCTGGCCTCGCCGCTTGATTTTACCGGCAAACCGGCGGACTGGATGCGCTGGCTGAGCGACTACCGCGCCACCATCACCGCCGGACCGAACTTTTCCTGGGCGCTCGCCACTAGGGCCCTGAACAGGATGAGCGATACCGGAGAGCGGCTGGATCTGTCGGCGGTGCGCATCGCCCTGAACGGAGCCGAGCCGGTCGACCCGTACACGGTGGAGCAATTTGTTGCGGCGGCGGAAGCGCACGGTTTTCGTCCTGGTGCCGAATTCTGCGCTTTCGGTATGGCAGAGGTCGCCATCGGGGGCACCTTTCCTCCGCCGATGCGGGGGATGCTCTGCGATGACGTCGATCGGGTTATCCTGGAAACGGAGAACCGGGCCGTTCCGGCAGCGCCGGATCTGCCCACGACCCGCCGGTTTCCTCTGCTGGGGCGCCCCATACCCGGCCTGGAGATGCGTATCTGCGATCTTGATACCGGCGAGCCGCTGGGGGAACGCGAAGTGGGCGAGCTGGAGTTGCGGGGCACGTCGGTCACTCCGGGCTACTACGGACGCCCGGAGCTGAGCGCAGACCTCTTCCGGGGTGAATGGCTCTGCACCGGGGACCTGGCCTACACGGTAACAGCGCCCGGCGGGGAAACAGACGAGCTGGTTATCTGCGGACGGATCAAGGACCTGATCATCATCTCCGGGCGAAATATTTACCCGGAAGATATCGAGCGGGCCGTCGGAGCGATCGCCGGGGTTCGGACAGGAAACGTAATTGCCTTTGGTGTTGAAGGGGTCCGCCGCAAGGAGACGATCGTCATCGTGGCGGAGATGCGGGAGACCGATCCGGGCACGCTTCGCCGGGCCATCCGCCAGCGGGTGATCGAGATCTGCGAAGTGCCGCCGCGGGATATCGTCCTGACCAAACCGGGGACGCTGCCGAAAACCAGTTCAGGGAAACTGCAGCGGAGCCTGTGCCGCAAGCAGTATCTGAACGAGGAGATCGTTTCACTGGAATGATTTTTTTGCCATAATCTCAGATTATAATCTAATAACAAAAAGCATCCGGCTAGAGCAGGCGATAATCTTCGCCTCTCAACGAGCCGGGTGCTTTTCTTTGTAGGACATCATCCAGAGCGGCCACAAGGGTCTCCCGGTCTCTCGACAAAACCGCCTTGAGCGGCAGATAGTTGGAGGCATGATTGGCTCTGAACACACAGTTGCTCAAGGAAAGCTGCTCGACCATGAGCTTGATCTCCTGGAGCATCTCCCAGGGGCCCAGCGGGGTCAGGCGACCTTCCTCGACCCGGCGGTGAATGATCGTTCCCGGGATGATCATCAGGCTGAGCAGACCGAGATATTCCGGATCGATCTCATTGAGCAGGCGGGCGCTCTCCAGGGCATGCTCAACCGTTCCCTCCCGGCCGGCCAGCCCGTTGATAATCGTTATCGAGAGCGGAATAGCCGCCTCTTTGGCTCTTTGAGCCCCCTCGACCATCTCCGCGGGGGTGGCTCCTTTATCAATCTCCTCCAGCAGGGAGGCGCTGCCGCTTTCCAGGCCCAGGTAGATCATCCCCAGCTTCAGGCGGCCCAGCAGAGCCAGCTCAGCGGTCTCTTTGTTCAACAGATCCTGCGGATTGCCGTAGACAGAGACCCGCTCAAGGCGGGGGAAAGCTTCATTCAACCGCTGCAAAATAAACTCAAGCTTCTCCGTGGCCAGGGTCAGGGCGTTGCCGTCGGCCAGAAAGATCCTTCGCGTGTGCGGCCAGGTGCGGCCGGCGGCGCTGATCTCTCTTTCCAGTTCGCCGAGATCGCGCTCGCGGTACTTTTTGAATTTGTACATGGCGCAAAATGTACAGCGGTTGTGCGAGCAGCCGATTGTCGCCTGCAGGATCAGACTTCTCGCTTCGCTGGGAGGACGAAAAATATCGCCTTCGTACTGTATGGGAAACATCAGTGTTCACCCTTATCCAGTAATTTATTCCGGACAATTCACTCCGGTTTGACAGACCCTCTATGCAGTTATAGTAAATATTTCGCGATCAGGGGCTTATTTCCCTCCCGGTAAACATCAGGATCGACCGGTTTGACTTGCCCCCCCGGGCTTAATGTTTTACAATAGTTGATATATTCATGGTCAAGGAGAGCCCGCTACCCTTATACTATGTAGGGGGGCAATATATACTTTTGAGGTGAAGCCAGCGTGATTATCGGTGTACCCAAAGAGATAAAAACCGGCGAAAACCGCATTGCGGTTACGCCGGGGGCGGTCAGGGTTCTGGTCAATGCCGGACATAAGGTTTTGGTTGAAGCCGGTGCCGGAGAGGGCAGTACGATCGAGGACAATCAGCTGGCCTATTCAGGAGCTGAAATAGTCTCCGGGGCGGCGGAGATCTACCGGCGCGCGGAGATGATCTATAAAGTAAAGGAGCCTGACCCGTCAGAATACGCCCTGCTCCGGAAAGGGCAGATCCTGTTTGCCTACCTGCACCTGGCGGCTGTGCCGGAGGTGACCCGCGTTCTCATGGAGAAAAAGGTGGTGGCCGTAGCCTACGAGACGGTCTCGGTCGGCGGGACGCTGCCGATGCTCATTCCGATGAGCGAGATCGCCGGACGGATGGCCACGCAGATCGGGGCTCATTTTTTGGAAAGGTCCAACGGGGGCAAAGGGATGCTCCTCGGCGGTGTGCCCGGTGTTACCCCGGCGGAGGTGGTCATTCTGGGCGGAGGCATCGTCGGAGTGAATGCCGCCCGGGTGGCCATGGGGATGGGGGCGAAGGTGACGGTAATCGATATCAATGTCGAGAGGCTGCGCCACCTCGACGGGGCCAACGGCGGCCGTTTGGTCACCCTCTATTCCAATCCGCACAATATTGCCCAGGCTGTGGCCCGGGCCGATCTGCTCATCGGCGCAGTGCTTATTCCCGGGGGGAGAACCCCTCTGCTCTGCACCGAGGAGATGGTCAAAACAATGCAGCAGGGCGCCGTCATTATCGATGTGGCCATCGATCAGGGCGGCTGCGTGGAAACGATGGACCGGATCACCTGTCACAACAGGCCGATCTTCGAGCGCTACGGGGTCCTGCACTACGCCGTTCCCAATATGCCCGGCGCGGTTCCTCAGACCTCCACCTATGCCCTCAGCAATGCCACCCTGCCCTATGCCCTGGAGCTGGCCAACAAAGGCTGGGAGAGGGTCGCTGCCGAGAAAAAGCCGCTCAGCCTGGGGCTCAATGTGGTTCAGGGCAAGATCGTTAATCGGGCGGTGGCCGAAGCCCTGACCCTTGATTATGTTGCGCTCTGATCGGCCGACTTGCGCTGCCCGAAAGATGCCGGAAGTCAAATCTGTTTGGCCAGTGAGCACCGGACTGCTCGATAAGCTCAAAAATACTCAGACGACGCTCTGATTTCAATAGCGCCTCCCTTCCATTATTCACTCGGTCTTTGCCCGGGCAACCGGTTCTTTGGTGAGTTAAGCATGCGTTGATGCGACAGACTATTCTGAAGACAGGAGGGGAAAAGTTTGGAGGCCAAGGGGAAGCTAACATACAGCGTTGAGATCTACACAGCCCTGCGGGTGATGAAAAACAAATTCAAAGAAGCCGGACTGCAGCTCGACACACGCTACATTGACTATTATGGCGAGCTGTGCCCGCGCTGCGGCGTTCCGTTTAAAGTCTATCGCAACGAGGTTAAGGATGCGGCAACAGTATCGGCCTTTTTAAATATGGAGCAGCAAAAAGGGATCGCCTATTGCCTGTGCAAAAAATGTGTTCGCGGGATGTCTGCATTCACTGCCACAAAAGATGCCAGAATAACTGAAGAGCGGGTCTTTGAAAAAATACCGGATTTGAGGCGATCAAAGAAACCGAGCAGAAGCGTCATCGAGCTGGAAAAAAGGATTCTCCGAAAAATCTATGGCTTTTGAACACCCCGGGCACGGTTCCGGTGGCCGGCACCGGTCCAGCGGGTTTTTTGACTGAAGGCACCACCGGGGAAGGTTCCCGTTTCGGTCGGCGGCACCGGCGCCAGCCTTGACCTTCACGATGACAACTGCTTAAAAAGGAGTGTGGTTCCGTTGGAAATCAGGCAAAATGTAGTAGTGCCCCTGGGGTACGGCAAGTACGTCCGGGCCGATAAGATCATCGCCCTCGAGCCCATTGAAGATGACCGCGGTCCCGGACGGCGCACCATGGTCTACATAGAGCAGCTGCCCAACCCCGTTGTCGCTTCGCGAACTGAACATACTATTATCGAAAATATGGTCCAAACCCCCAAGGAGGTCCTCGAGGCTGCGGCTGCTCTGGAGCTGCTGCAGGACCTTTTTGACGACATCAGCCAGGTCGGCCCGATGCT
>JAAZIG010000160.1 GCA_012510325.1 Bacillota bacterium | reverse complement strand
GGGATCGGAGGAGGAAACCGATCTGCGCCGGGGCAAGGGAACCTATCAAAAAGTGATTCGGGCTATGGAGCTGTTGAAATCGCAGCGCTGCGGTTTTGGCTTCTCGGCGTGTTACCACAGCAAAAATATCAGCGGGGTTGCTTCCGAAGTATTCATCGATTTGATGATCGAGAAAGGGGCTCTTTTCGGCTGGTACTTTACCTATATACCGCTGGGCCGGAGCGCCGTTCCAGAGCTGCTCGTTTCAGCGGAGCAGCGAGAATTTATGTACCACCGGCTCCGCCAGTTCAGGAAGACAAAAGATATCTTTTTAATCGATTTCTGGAATGACGGCGAATACTCCGGCGGCTGTATTGCCGGTGGGCGCAATTATCTGCACATAAATGCCGGCGGTGATGTGGAGCCTTGCGCATTTATTCATTATGCCAATGCGAATATCAAGGAGACGAGCCTGCTGGAAGCGCTGAAATGCCCACTTTTTGCGCAGTACCGGCAGAATCAACCGTTCAACGAAAACCACCTGCGGCCCTGTCCGCTGCTTGATAATCCGGACAAACTAAAAGAGATGGTTCATCGTGCCGGAGCCTATCCCACCCAGCTGGGCGACCTGGAGTCGGTTGACGCGGTGACTGACAAGTGCCAGGCGGTTTCAAAAAGATGGGCGAAGACCGCAGACCGCCTCTGGGAAGAAGCGCATCCCCAGGTTTCATAGGCTGGGGGAGGCGGAAGCCAGCGGCGGATGTTGTTCTGGAAATGGGGTTAACAAGGGCCGGCTTCCTGGCAAAGACAGGAGCCGGCCCTGCTAACCACTTACAATCTGTTTAAAAGCTATCCGCCGGCCAGGGGCGGAAAGAGCGAAACGATATCGCCGTCCTTTAATCTGGTTCTTTTCCACCGAAGATGAGTAATGTTTTTTCCATTCACCAGCACGGTTGCCGTTTTCAGTTTGCCTGCGAATTCGCGTCCGTAGCGCTTCGAGACTTCCTGCAGCAGCTCCCTTATGGTGGAGGCTTCGGAAAAGTACTTTTTTTCGCCTGCAGCGCTGCGCAGTGAAGCAAACAGTCTCACCTCGATCATAGGCCCGATAACCTCACTTGCATCAAAGTCGGATACCTTTAAGCGGAACCGGATTCAAACGCAGAGAGCGGCAGCATGATCTGTTCGTCGATCTGCAAACTCCTCAATGTTTTCTTTCGCGGGACGCCGTCAGGGCTCCAGCCCCGGAAATTGTAGTATTTCGGGAGCATCTTGCCCAGTTGCACCCTCGACCGGGGCTCTTCTTCGCGCTGCAGTTCATCGGTCAGCCGTTTCGGCAGGGTGTCATCGGCGGCGGTAAGCCCTTCCCGCAGATTGAAGAGCCGATCCATACTCACGGCCCGTTTGCCCAGCTCCATGAGGTTCCCCAAGGTAAAGCGCCGGCCGGTGCAGTGAGAATGTGTCTGTGCCTGGGGCAGCGCTAAAAAGGGTGCCGGTATCGGCAGCGTCCAGGCCGGCCAGGAGAGCGCTTTGCCGACGAGGTTGCCGCCGTAGAGCAGGGAGGTGCGCACAACAGTTGAGACGATCCGGGAGCGGGCATTCATTTCAATTAAAAATTTGGGCAGAAACATATAGACGGTAAAGATGCAGCAGCCCATCGAGCTGACCGCCTCCATGGCCGTCTGATTGAGGACCACCAGGCCCGGTTTTCCAATTGTGGAGAGGGGGTCAACGGTGATGGGGCCGTTTGCCTCCAGGTAGATCGGGTATCCCGCGGCGATATGGCAGCCGCCCCGGCTGCCGATGGCGTAGCCGAGACCCTGGCCGACGGCGCTGCGCGGTTCATAGG
>JAAZIG010000159.1 GCA_012510325.1 Bacillota bacterium | reverse complement strand
TAACAATTCCTCTTTCGTGCTTACGCTCGTTACCAACAACCACCATGTCAAGACGGGATCCTTCACACCGCTCAGCATAACTCCCTACGCCGTATTCATTCTGAATGCCTTTCTTGTTGATTACTTGATATTGTAGCATGGTAAATTGACACTCTTTTGACACCCTTGAACAAGAGAGCTCGGTAGAGCTAATATCCTAGTCGGGCTCCTTCTCCGGTCCACTATACTCCTCGTGATCTGCCAAACCAGTGATTTCATCAAGGAAAGGCGACTCTCTGCCAGAGGTAGTAACCAAAAATAGATTTTCGGCAGCGCGGGTCATGGCAACGTAAAGCAAAGTACGGAAACGTTCACGATCCAGCTGAGCCTCCTCTTCATCCAAACCGGAGCGATCAATATACCGGGGAAACAGACCGCGTCGCACCGCAACAACGAAAACCACTGGAAACTCTATCCCCTTTGATGAATGGATGGTCATCACCTTGACCTTCTCCTCAAGGATGTTGAAAGTCTGGTCCTTATGAAAAACGCAGGGGACATTGCGTCTGGTCAGTTCTTCCTGATAGAGTTGGCATTTTTTATTTGTGGGGCAGAGTATAGCAAAGTCAGAAAGGCGGAAATGCCCCCCGCCAACCAGATCAAGTATTTTTTCGTATACAAACCTAACTTCTCGTTCATTCAGATCGCAGGAGACCACCCGGGGACGGGCACCAACGCGGTGGGACCAGATCGGTTCTATAAATTCACGCTCTTTTTTTAGGAGGGTGTTTTGCTCAATTAGACGGGCGGCAGCAGCGGCCACCTGCCTGGTGTTACGGAAATTCTTACGTAATATGTAGGTGCGCCCCCGAGCTTCAATGCCCGCATCTTTCCATGAAAACCCACGGCTGTAGATAGTCTGGGAAGCATCGGCCATAACCGTATAGCTGCGCCGGGAGCGGGGATCACCACCCTTGATCAGCATCCGGGTCAGCCGTAGCAAAACTGGGCTTAAATCTTGGCCTTCATCCAGAATAACGTCATCGTAAGGATCGCTCAGCGGGTTTTCGGTGAGCTTTTTCAGTCCCAATAGGGGTATATCACCCCAATCGCACAGCCCCTCCTCTTGAAGCAATTTCTGATACGAAGTGTAGACAGCCCATACTATCCGACGATACCGTGGCGGCAGAGGAGTATTCCGTCCGAATCGACGTATCTTTAGGTATTGTTCCAGCTCACTGAGACTGTTTCCCTTGATCACCTGCTGAATCTCATCGTGAAGAAAATTCAATTTTAGATCAGGGATATCTTCTTTAAAAGATTCTTTTACCACTTTAAGGGCGCTTTGCATTAGCTCCTCTTGTTGAGTGCTCCCTACAACATCAAATTGATAACCGTATTCCCTCTTTAGGTACTCGACGAGCCAGTTGTAAACCCGATCTACTTCCAGGTTATCAGGCAGAGGACCGATCAGCTCTTCAATCAAAGTCTTGTTGACCCCGTTCAAAGTACGGGTATAAGTGAGTAGAAGAACTTTGCGTCCCGCGGAGGCTCTATCGATGGCGCGATAAATTCCAACGGTGGTTTTTCCCGAACCAGCGCAGCCGCGTATAATCATGGCACCGCTGTGGCGAGAATCGACATAGCGAGCTTGCTTCGAATCAAGGTTCAGCATCAGCTTTCTCAGGCTGCCCCCGCAGTATCCCTGAAGACGATCCAAGGTGGTGCGAAAAAGAAGATTGTCCGGATTGTAGAGAACATGCTCCATCTCACAATCGGTGGCCAGATCCAGCATCCAGGCAAGAGTTTGCGGGGAAAGGCCTTCTATTTTCTCCAATTCTTCAAGACAGCGGGTTCGTTGCACTCTTTTAACTAAATGAGAGGGTACCCCGAGGGCTCGGAGGTGTGTGGCAGGAAAGTAAGCAAAGGGATTGTCCGCATCCGCTTCGGAAGTTGAGTAAGCAAAGGGCTCACTGTCAATGCTGAGGGATGCGGCTGTTTCATCTGCGCTCTCATCTACCAACTCAGTTTCAAGACGGCTGAATCCCGTTTGTGGAGAGAAAACATGCAGATGTGCACGATCAACAATGCGGTGATCCCCCAGCTTCCAGAGGCGGAGCATATGTCCTTCCCAATCATAGATTATCCGCCAGCTTTCGTTGACATAGCATTCCCATTTGCCCGGGGCATTTTTAAGGCGGTGGGCCTTTAATCCGGGGTGGCCCGGATCCACCCTGAGCCTTTGAATTGTATTCAAGACTTGGTTGCCAACCTCTTTTTGGCAGGCATCCATTGTTACCTTAAATTCATCGGAAAGTAATAATTCGAGCAATGACCGTCCTCCGTTTTTAAATAAAATCTTTGGGGACAACTTCAACCTGCGTTCTTGAACTTTTCAAAACGCACTGCTAGCCTTTCACGATCGGGCCAGCTAGATCTTTCGACGGGCAAAATGAGCTTCTGCTCATGCATCTCCTGGATACCGTGTCTGAGCATCGGCCCGTCAAGTTCCTGCAAGATATCATCCCGAACAATAATCCGGTAATCCGAATTTACTCCGATAAAATTGCTGTCAAAAGCGGCATGGTGAATCTTACAGAGCGACAAGCCGTTAGGGACAACAGGCTCTCCACCCTCTTCCAGGTCTGGAATGATATGGGCGGCGTCTAATAACTGAGGGTGGCGCAGCCGGCAAAAGGCACACTGCTCTCGGTAGGCAGTCAAAACACGAGCCCTAAAAACCCTCTGGTGCAACCTGACTCGGGTTTGGCTTGAAGCATAATGGCGCTGGTAATCGGCGACTTCTTCAGGAGTAAACGATGTTTCTTTTAGTAGACCTTCTTTGAGATTAGGCAAACTTTTTTCATCCATGAGAACGCGAAAAGCTAGCTCATGGGGGGTATCCCCAACAATAAAAAC
>JAAZIG010000158.1 GCA_012510325.1 Bacillota bacterium | reverse complement strand
GCCCTCTTATTTGTCGATCTTGATGGATTTAAAATAGTCAACGATACTTTTGGCCATGAAACCGGCGATATGGTGCTGGTGGAGTGCGCCCAAAGATTGCGGCAGTCGCTGCGGGCTTCCGATTTTATCGCCCGCCTTGGTGGAGATGAGTTCGTAATTCTGGTCAGAAATGTGACCAACGTAAAGAACTTGACCACCCTGGTCAATAAAATTCTTGCTACCGTCCGGAAAACGCTCGATATTAACGGAAAAGCGTACTCTCTTTCCGCGAGTATCGGTATCGGCATCTATCCGCAGGACGGTCAGGATAAGCAATCGCTCATGAAGGCGGCGGATCTGGCCATGTATGCTGCGAAAGAGAAGGGGAACAACAACTACCAGTTTTCCTCCATGGGGATAAAAACGCAATTTAGTGAAAGATCCATGTTTGCGGAGAGCCTGCCCCGGGCGATGGAGCGCAATGAGTTCTTTCTCGAGTACCAGCCCAAACTGGATTTAAAGACCGGTGCGATCACCGGAGTGGAGGCGCTGCTGCGTTGGCGTAATCCCTCCCTCGGTCTGGTCACGCCGATGCGGTTAATTCCGGCGGCTGAGAGTACCGGTCTCATCGTTCCCATCGGCCGATGGGTCTTAAATACTGCCTGTCAGAAAAATATGGCTTGGCAGCGCCAGGGGCTTCCCCGAATCGGGATGGCGGTTAACCTGTCGCACCGGCAGCTGATGGATGAGAAGCTGCTTGAGGATATCATAGCTGCCCTCGATGAATCGGGTATGGATCCGGAGCTGCTGGAGCTTGAAATCACCGAGAATTTGCTTCTGAGTTATTTCCCCCGCATCATCGGTGTTCTTAACGAGCTCAAAGAACTGGGGGTGCGGCTGGCTTTGGATGATTTTGGCTCCGGTTATTCTTCTCTTGCCCAGATCAGACACCTGCCTGTGGATACGCTCAAGATAGACCGATCCATCGTTGGCAATGTTCCGGTAAACAAGATCGATATGGCCGTCATTGAAGCGATCGTCGGTATCGGCAAGTCGCTCGATATGACCATCGTCGCTGAAGGCGTCGAGACGTCGGAGCAGCTGGCCTTTTTACAGGATCCTTTCTGCGATGAGGTCCAGGGGTTTTACTTTTCCAAACCGGTTTCTCCCGAGCATGCTGCCGAGCTGATCAGCAAAAAACAGTTTGAGTTTCTCAAGTAAAGCGGTTGTGTGGGGAAGGCCCTTTATAATTAAATGGCCGGAGACGAGAGATAAGGGGGAAAACAGGGACTCTTCATTTTATTCATTAATCTTGCAGGAAATCGATAAACTGTGTCGAACACTGTCTATTACGAGTAAATTGTCTTCTGTGAGCAAAGGCCTCATCTTGTCGGCAAATACAACCTGAGAAGCACTCCTAATTTAACAACAGACGGTGTTCCATGGAGGAACCGATGGATAGAAACGAGGAAAAAGAATATCGTTCTATTGTTAACGACATTCAGGACGGCTACTTCGAGGTTGACCTGACTGGTACCTATACCTATGCCAACGCAGCCCTTTGCAAAATTTACGGCTACTCCAAGGAAGAGCTAATC
>JAAZIG010000157.1 GCA_012510325.1 Bacillota bacterium | reverse complement strand
GTGGCGATTGTGGGCTCCCTGCGCCGCGGGGTCAATCTGTTCGATCGCTTTATCGAGGGGGCCGCCGAGGGTTTTGCCATCTCAGTGCGCCTGATTCCGTACCTGGTAGCGATGCTGGTGGCGATCACCCTGTTTCAGGAATCCGGGGCGATGGAGCTGGCAGCCCGGGCCCTGGGCCCCCTTCTGGAGCGCTTGCGGATTCCGGTGGAGCTGCTGCCGCTGGCGCTGATGCGCCCCCTCTCTGGCAGCGCTTCCCTGGCGATAGGGGCCGACATCATGGCGCGCCGGGGGGCCGATTCTCTCATCGGGCGGATTGCTTCGACCATGATCGGCAGCACCGAGACCACGCTCTACGTGCTCACCGTTTACTTCGGCGCCGTCGGGATCTATCGCAGCCGCCATGCTCTGCCCACAGGTTTGCTGGCGGATCTGGGCGGCTTTATCGCGGCGGTCCTCGTCTGTCGGGTGCTTTTCAGTTAACTTTCTGCATGAAGGCGGTGGTAACAAGTGGGGAAACTGATCGTGGTGGGCGGCGGCTGGGCCGGCTGCGCCGCGGCGCTGGCGGCGGCCAGAAAAGGGTTGAAGGTGACCCTGGTGGAGCGAACGGATCGCCTCCTCGCCTCCGGGTTGGTGGGGGGGATTATGCGCAATAACGGCCGCTTCACCGCCGCCGAGGAGCTGAAGCTGATGGGGGCGGGAGAGCTGATCGAGGTAACCGATGCGGCAGCGCGGCATACCGGTCTCGATTTTCCCGGCCACCGCCATGCTTCGCTCTACGATGTCGAGAAAGTGGAGCTGCCCGTGGAGCAGCTCCTGCGGCGTTACGGGGTCAGGCTGCTCCGGCAGTGCCGCGCCGTCGATGCGGTAATCTGTGGCAACAGGGTCGAGGCTGTCGCCATCGCTGCCAAGAGGGAGCAGCCGGAGCTGCTCAAAGGGGATTTCTTTGTCGACGCCACCGGAACAGCCGGTCCGCCGGGCAATTGCCGTCGCTACGGCAACGGTTGCGCCATGTGTATCTACCGCTGTCCCACTTTCGGTCCCCGGGTGAGCCTGGCGGTGAAGGCGGGAGCAGCCGAAAGGAAAATTCTCCGCCGGAGCGGGGACCCCGGCTATTTCAGCGGCTCCTGTGAGATCGAGCCCGGCTCGCTCGACGAGCGGCTGCTGGCCGAAGTCAGGGAGAAGGGGCTCATCGTGATCCCGCTGCCCCTGGAGATCCTCAGTGCCCAAAACGAGCTAATGCTGCAGATCAAAGCCTGCCGCCAGTACAGTTCTGAAACGTACGCCCACAACCTGATTCTGCTGGATACCGGAGCGATCAAGATGATGGTGCCGTATCTGCCGCTGCCAGTTCTGCGCCGCCTGGAGGGTTTTGAGAGGGCTATCTTTCGCGATCCCCTCGGGGGGAGCCGGGGAAATTCGATCCGCTTCAGCGGGATCATCGAGCGCGACCGGCGGCTGCTGGTCCCCCCGCTGGAGAATCTCTTTGTCGCCGGCGAAAGAGCGGGGTTGAACCTGGGCCATACCGAAGCCATCGTTACCGGGACTCTCGCCGGCTACAACGCCTGGCGCCTCAGCAGAGGCAGGGAGCCCGTCGCGCTGCCCGAGGGCTCTGTCTGCGGGGAGCTCATCGCGTTTACCGGGTTCAGGGAGGACTCGGCCGGACCCGGGGGCGCGGTCCACAGCTTATCCGGGGGGCCGCTCTGGGAACATCTGCAGGAACGTAATCTGTACAGCACCGATCCCGGCACCATCGCCCGGCGGCTCGGGAAACTGGGGCTGCTCCGAATATTTGCCGATGAGAGGGTTTAGGAAGACTTTTCTGGAATAAGCTATGCAGCAGGGGCTCGCCACTAGCTCCATGAGAGGAGCCGGAAGAGAGATGCGTCTGGCCAAATATCTGGCTGCAGCGGGGGTGGCCTCCCGCCGCAAAGCCGAGAAAATTATCGCTGCAGGCCGAGTCGCCGTCGGTGGGAACACCGTCACGGTGCCACAGTACCGGATTACAGAGGAGGATCAGGTTACCGTAGACGGCCGCGCCGTGAGGCTGCCGGAAAAGAAAGAGTACCTCCTGCTGGACAAGCCGGCGGGTTATCTCTCTACCGTCTCCGATCCCCACGGGCGCCCTACGGTGCTCGAGCTCATCGGGCCCTCTCCCGCCCGCCTTTATCCCGTTGGCCGTCTTGATCTCGATACCACCGGTCTGCTTCTGTTGACCGATGACGGAGAGCTGGCCTTCCGCCTCACTCATCCGCGCTTCGGTGTGGAGAAAAAATACCGGGCCTGGGTCAAGGGGGTGCCCCCTCCCGCGGTGCTGACCCGGATGGGTCAGGGGATGCTCCTGGAGGACGGCCCGACCGCTCCGGCGACAGTCCGGTTACTGCGCCGGAGCCGGGGAAGCGCCGTTCTGGAGATCTCCCTTTGCGAGGGGCGCAAGAGGCAGGTGAAGCGGATGTGCGCCGCGGCGGGCTATCCGGTGCGCCGGCTCCGCCGGACGGGGTTTGCCTTCCTCACCGCCGCCGGGTTGGAGAGCGGAACATACCGCCGCCTCAGCGAGGCTGAGGTGCGCCGGCTTTATCGCCTCGTCGGCCTCGCTGCGCCGATGCCATGAGCCGGTAACACTCCGGTTTTCCCTCACGTTTTTTCACCGCGCGGCCCGCGGCCCGCTCGCATTTCCGGCCGCTATATTTCCGAAGATCAAAAATTATTGCCCGGGCAAGCGCAGGATTCGTCAAAATCGGCGGCTTGCATAGGAGTCTCTCTCCTGAAGAAAAAGGGTGCTACCCCCACCACTTCCCGCTTAATTTACTTTATTTCCAACGTTGACAGTGTGCCGACAGTTAAAGTATAATGATATAGGGACAATATTCAGAGTTTTCCAACAAGAGTTGTCTGGAAAGGAAGGTTATGACAATGGTTGCGGGAGCAAGCCGTCCCCCGGTAAACCAGGTTTCCGTCAGCACGGGAGAGCGGGAAAGGCAGCCTTCTGCTCCGGCGCTGCCCGAGAGAGCAGAAGAGAGAAAATCCCTCGATGCACTGTTGATCCTGAGCCAGATCACTTCCACGGTGAGCGGTCTGAGTGAGCTGGATACCATCCTCAGGGTGGGCGTCCAGAAAACGCTGGAATTCATCGGCGGCAGCTTTGGCGGAGTGATGCTTTTGGACGAGAGCAAACAGCGTTTGCGCTACTATGTCTATCAGGGCCTTTCCGCCGAATTTGCTCAAAAAATTGTGGTAAAGTCCGGCGAAGGGGTCAACGGGAAAGTGGTTTCAACAGGAAAGGCGATTCTCCTCGACGATATTTTGGAAGAGCCGGAGGCGCTGCACGGTGATCTGCTCAAGACGGAGGGGCTGCGCTCCTTTATCAGCGTCCCCCTGCGTTTCCGGGAGGCGGTTTTGGGGGTGCTCAACTGTGCCAGCCCCCGGCCGCAGCACTTTACCGAGAAAGATATGCACCTGCTGCACTCCATCGGCGATCAGCTCGGGCTGGCTATCGGCCATTTTCGGCTGCACCGGAAGCTGCAGGAGAAGAGAGAGCGCTACCGCGATGTGGCCCGCCAGGTGATCACCGCCCAGGAAAAGGAGAAGAAAAGAATTTCCCAGGAGCTGCACGACGAGACCAGCCAGATGCTGGCCGCCCTGACCCTGAATCTGAAAACGCTGAGTGAAATGGCCAAAATAATCGGTCTTGAGGATGAAAAGTTTCTGGCTATGCTGGGGAAAGCCCATACGACGGCAGTTCAGATAAACAACGAGGTCAACCGGATTATCTCCGATCTTCGGCCGACGCTGCTCGATTCCCTTGGCTTTATCCCGGCGATTCGCCATTATGCCGAATCGTCCTTGCTGCCGCTGGAAATCAATCTCCAATTAGACATCATGGAGACACCGGCACCCCTCTCCCCGGAAGGGGAAGTAAATCTGTTTCGCTGGGTGCAGGGGGTTATCGGTAATATCGTTCAGCATTCCCGGGCCCGCAATGTCACCATCTCATTTAAGAAGAAACAGGATCAGCTCAGGCTCCGTATCGAGGACGACGGTATCGGGTTTGATGTTTCCAGGATCGGTCAAACCAACAGCAAGAAAAGAAGGCACGGTCTGGGGCTGATTATCGCCAAAGAGCGGATGAAGCTCATTGGCGGGGACTGTTCTGTTCAGTCGCAACCGGGCCGGGGGACCACTGTTACCGCAGTAATTCCCCTGATCTGAACCCTGCACCGGAGCAAGATCCGGGGAGCTGAGGGGAGTTTGAAGGCATGTCTAAAATAAGGGTGCTGCTGGCTGACGACCACACCATCGTCCGGGAGGGCGTCTCCGCACTCCTGGAGATTTCACCGGAGATCGAGATCGTCGGCGAGGCGGGCGACGGCAATGAAGCGGTGGAGATTGCCAGAAAACGCCCGGTGGATCTGATTCTTATGGATCTGGATATGCCGGTGATGGGGGGGCTGGAAGCGACCCGCAGTATCTGCAAGGAATTTCCGAAGATAAAGGTGCTCATTTTGACGCAGTATGACCACAAAGAACATGTTCTCTCTATCCTTGAGGCCGGAGCCCACGGCTTTCTGAATAAATCGGCGGCCTCCTCGGAACTGGTTTCAGCAATTCGGGCGGTCCACCGGGGAGACTCGTATCTGACGCCGTCGGCGACAAAACATCTAGTGGAAAGTTACCGGCTGGAGGCGGATAAAAAGAGGGACGGCGATCCTTATGAGCAGCTTACTGAAAGGGAGAAAGAGGTATTTCGCCTGCTGGCGGAAGGACACACCGCCAGGGAGATCGCTGATCTGCTGGTGATCAGCCCGAAAACTGTGGATAGTCACCGGAGCAGGCTGATGAGCAAACTTGATCTGAACAACCGTGTTGAGCTGATCAGGTATGCCCTGCGCAGAAAGATTATCCCCCTGTAACGTTGGGGGCGGCGCCGGGGCAAGCAAGAGAGCACCTCCCGCCGTTTT
>JAAZIG010000156.1 GCA_012510325.1 Bacillota bacterium | reverse complement strand
GAGCATGGCTTTGGTCAACTCCTGCATCTGCTTTGCATTTTCCCTGAGGGCATAATAGTCAACCTTCTGCTGCGCCATGCCGCTCAGCTCGGCCAGATCCTGTCCTGCAGAAAATGCTTTCCCCGCTCCGGTGAGCACCACACAGCGCAGCCCCTCATCGAGCCCGGCCTCCCGGAACACCGCCGTCAGATCTTCGATGGTTTCCCGCCGCAGAGCGTTGAGCACTGCGGGACGGTTCAAAGTGATCAAGCCCACAGGCCCTTCCCTGGTAAATGTAAGATCGCGAAACTCCATACTTTCCCCTCCCTGTTCGGTATTTTTGATCAGACGTTTGGTAACGGTTGACCGTTGCCCCGGGCGAAAACCAACTGTGTTTGACCATCCAGTCAAACTATTAACTGTTTGATCAATATTTTAACTAGTGGGTATATATTATCTGATCAGTATGATTCCGTCAATAGTCTCTTTACTCTATTTTCTGAATTACTTTTATCTTGTTCCCCTGCTGAAGCGGCGAAGGGGGAACACAGCAAATTCTTTACCGGTGCTGCCGTTCGCTGGAAAACTGTTGATCCCCAAATTAAATTGTTATAGAATGCTGGACAAGGGTACAAGCTAGTCCGGAGTAATAAATTGCGAGGTGAGATCATGGCTGAGGTTCCAGCAATTGGTGAAACTGAATTTAAAAAGCAGGTCATCGAGGAGCAGTTGCCTGTTCTGGTCGATTTTTGGGCGCCCTGGTGCGGCCCCTGTAAGATGATCGAACCGGTTTTGGAAGAGATGGCGGCCGAATACGAAGGGCGCCTGAAGATTTTCCGGGTCAATGTGGATGAAAATCCCGAGCTGGCCGGACAGTACCAGATCATGGCCATCCCGGCGATGCTTCTGTTCAAGGAAGGCCGGCTGGTGGACCACATTTCCGGGGCGATGCCCAAAGCGATGCTGGCCGGCAAGATTGACCCGCATCTCTAGGCAAACAGGCAGGTGAGAGCAGCCACCGTGTGGCGAGCTGAGGCGGCCGGGCAGATTCTGAGCCCTGCTTATTTTCTGCTGTGCCATCATTTATAGAGGATTTTGAGATAAAACAGAGAACTTGTTCATAAAACATAAGTGGGAGGCGTCATTTTATGGAGGAGTCTCTGTTTTCTGTTCCTGTAAAAATCAGATATTATGATACCGATTTGTCGCGGGCGGTCTATTTTACGAACTACATTAAGTGGTTTGATTCCATCGCTCTTCCTGAGTTTACCGATACCCTCGGGATCGACTGGCGGACCTTTCTGGAAGAGGATATCGATGCGGTAATCGCCCACGTAGCCTTTGACTACAAGGCACAGTGCTTCTTCGATGATGTGGTCGATATCCATTTCACCGATATCGATCTCGGCCGGAGCAGCATGACCATCTACGGCTCCCTGTACAAAGGAGAGACCCTCATCGCCGAAGGAAAATTAGTCTATGTCTTTATCGATTATTCTAAGCGCAACACCCTGCCCATACCGGATTCGATGAGGAGCAAAATTTCGGCATACATCAAAGAGAAAAGAGGCTAAAGTTAAGCCGTTCAGCGGGCCGGGGGCAGCTGCTCCCGGCCCGCTTTTTCATTGGCCCCCCGCTCAGAGCACCTTGAACCGGCGCAGCAGCAGACAGAGGCGATGGAAATAGGCGGCACCGGCGCCGCCGGCCCGCAGCAGCATTGCTGCGCTCTTCTGCAGCTGCTGCGCCCTCACTTTGGGATCGGAGAGATAGACCGCCAGCAGCCCCTGGACCACGGTGCGGTGGAAGGAGGCGTGCGGCAGCTCCGAGACCTGCCCGAGGGCCTTTCTGAGGAAGAGGGCGATCCTTTCCGCCGCCAGCGCCGGAGAGCGGTAACAGGCCACAAAGTTCAGCTCCCCCTCCCGGAGATCCTCCTCCTGATCGATCCAGTAATCCAACAGAATATGCAGTCCGCAAACCCAGGGGAAATAGGCGCGAACCAGTCGCTGCGCCTCCTGCGGCGCCGCCCGGGGGGAAGTGGCCAGGCCGCAGAGAACAAAGAGTCCCAGAGTCGAGCCGCAGGCGGCGGCGTATTCCCACCAGTGGAGCGGCGGGCAGGCGGGGGCAGCCTTCTCCCGAAACCAGCGCTTCAGGCGGCTGCGGCGCACGTGCGGATGGAGATGCTTGTAAACCTGGAGATCGCTGTAGAGCGAGGCCAGCCGCAACATCTCCGGCTCCACCGCCGCATAGCCGGGCAGGGTGCCGGTGCATTCGCGGCAGGCGGCGACGAGCGCTTTGAGGTAGCCGCCGTCGCATCTGGAGGGGTAAAAGCGGTAGTAATCCTTCTCCCCTACGGGAGCGCTGCTCAGCGCCGCCGGCAGGGCCTGATGAAGGTAGCGGAAGGCGGCCTCGCTGTAGATCCCTCCGCGATCGCAGAGATTGTCGAGATAGTCGCTGATTGTCTGCAGGGCGACGATGAGGCGGATCAACTTTTTTTCGTACAGCGGGTTGAAGTTGTAGAGGGCGTAGAAGCTGCCGCCCTGAGCGTGAAAACGCTTCCGGGAAAGGCTGGCCGAAGCCTGCTGCATCAGCGGCCACTCGGCGGAGACGGTGTACCGCTCCCACCGGCGCAGCTCCCGGGACACCTGCGGCAGCACCACGGTGAGAAAGCGGATCAGGGAGCGGTCGGGGCTGCCGCTCTTTGCTTGGACCGGTTGTTCCTCCAAAACGCTCCTTCCCCTCAACTTCTGTTCACCCTTCCGCAAAATATTTTTGAGAGCGCATCTGCCGGCCCCGCCCTGTTTCGTTCACCGCCGTAGCAGGACAATAGCCGCACAGCATCGGCAGTGCGGCTATTGCAACCGGTTCTTTGCGGCCGCTTTACTGCTCCGGCCCGTCACTCTGCTCCGGCCCCGGAGCCTGTTCCCCTTCACCGCCCTCCGGCAGCACCCCCTCTTCGCCTAAAAACTCGGGTGCAGAGAGGATCTCCTCCCCTTCGCCGAGGGCGCCGATCTCGCTGCGGATATAGCGGAAATAGATCCACTCAGCCACCCCGATAACAGCGGCAGTGGCAAGAATAACGCCGGCACCGACGGGGCGGCGCAGAAATGAGCCCCCCAGCGCCAGAACCACGGCGGCGACAATGAAATTGACGATCGCCGTAGGGAGTGCGCCCAGGCGTGTTAGCAGGTACTGATCACCGACAAAGAAGAGCACCACCGTCACCGCAAGAGCAATAATTAAGGAGCTGCCCAGGGACACCGCCGGGATAAGGAGATAGCTGAGGAAGATCATCGTGATCGCAGCGATATAAATGAACTTGATCAACAGCGGTCTGATCTGTTCCATAGTATATTCACCCCCTTCCATGATCAATAATTTTCCCAGGTCAAGCGGCAATCATGCACCGGCGGGGCGAAAGAGAGCCGGCCCGCCTGAGGGCGGCGGTTTTTTTATTTGCTGAAGGTTAACAAAAGCACCTGTCGAATAGTAAAAATAGAAGATCAATTACAGGAAGGGGGTGTGCGGTCATGTCCCGGGAAGAGATCGGCCACGTCAAGCATTTTTACAATAAAATCTCCGTGGCCATAATTGAGCTGTCCGCTTCGCTGAACGTTGGAGAAGAGGTCACCATCGTCGGGCCGAAGACAGAATTTACCCAGAAGATCGGCTCGATGCAGGTGGAACATGAGAGTATCACTTCGGCCAAATCTGGCGATCTGGTCGGTTTGAAAGTAATAGAAAAAGTCCGGGAAGGCGATCGCCTTTTCCGCCTGGAGGCACCGGTTAACTGAGGCCCGCCGGGGGCAGGGAACGCGGCGGGCGGTTGGGCCTAGGGCCGCGGGAGCGGCGCAACTTTGACAGGGAGATACCCTTTCGGCGGCACCAGAAAGGGTATCTTCTTTAAGTTTTTTCGTTACAAAGAGCGAGATCCACCAACGCCAACATCTGTTTCTGGCACTCGAGAAGGTGCTTTCTGTCGCTGGTAAAGATGTACTGTATGCCCAAGCCATCGATGGTGGCCTGTATGTTGGAGGCTAGCGGTTCCACCGGCAGCACTTTGAATTCGCCTTTTTTTTGGCCGGCCAGAATAATCTCCGAAATTTCATGGCGGCAGAGGCGATAGGAAAAGGGGCTGAACGGGTTGCTCTCCTCCCGGGCGCTGTGGTTGATCCCCACATCCATGATCACGAGGAAATGATCCCGTTTTTCATAAAAAAATTCGATGCTCGCCCTGATATAGTTGTGCAATTTTTCAGTGTTTGTTTCGCTCTCAGCGACCCGCTCTTTGATAAATTGATTCATCTGCTGCATGAGCGTGGCGGTCATATCCCGGATCAGGTTGTACTTGTTGGCAAAATGATACGAGATGACCCCCTTGCTGACCCCGGCATTGGCGGCGATATCCTCAAGGGAGGTGTTGTTAAAGCCCTGCTTGGCGATCGTTTTTGCGGCCACCTCGATAATCTGCTTGCGCCGGAAATAACTGGTGAAGGTGCCCTTTTTCAAATTGGGTGAAATATCTTTATTGATCATACTTTGATTATATTAAAAAGAGAGCCCTTACGTCAAATCTAACCGCGGAAAATTGCCGAAAAACGGCCCGTTACCGCCTTGGCGATCGCAGCAAGGTCCCGGCGGGCGGCAGAATCAGGGAAGTGGCGGAGCGCCCGGAGCGCCTGCTCCTGTCGGCTGAGGGCGGCGGCGCGGGTATGGTCGAGGGAGCCGTTTTCAACGGCGGCCCTGCGGAGAGCCTCCCGCAGTTCCGGCGGCAGCTCTGCGGGAGCGGCGCGCAGCGCCTGCAGGCAGGAGGGCCTCGTCTCGAGGAGGTGGATCAGCGGCAGGGTGGCCAGCCCCTGCTTTAAGTCGCCGCCCGCCGGTTTGCCCCCCTGATAGGGGGAGTCGGCGTAGTCGGCATAATCGTCGACCAGCTGGAAGGCCAGCCCCAGATTGGCGCCATATTGGCGCAGCGCCCGCCGCTCTGCTTCCGGGGCTCCGGCGACAAGAGCGCCGGCTTCACAGCAGGAGGCGATGAACTGGGCGGTCTTCAGGTAAATGATCCGGTAGTACTGCCGCCTGCCGAGCTCCCAGCGGCGGCGCGAGGTCATCTGGCAGAGCTCGCCGCGGCAGAGCAGGGCCACGCTGCGGCCCAGCAGCTTGAGCAGCTCCGCTCTCTCCCCCGGTTCGCTCAGAAGGGCAAAGGCGCGGGCCAGCAGCAGATCGCCCGCCAGCACCGCCGCCCGGCGCCCCCGGAGCAGGTGCAGGGCGGGATGCCCCCTTCTCAAGGCGGCCTCGTCGATGATATCGTCGTGGACCAGAGAGGCGCCGTGGATCATCTCCACGGCGGCGGCAGCCCGGTAGAGCACTTTCCTCTTCTTCGCCTCGTCTCCCCCAGTCAGCACGGCGGAGGCGATGAGCAGCCGCGGCCGCAGCATCTTACCGCCGCTCCCCACCAGGGGGCGGAGCAGCTCTTGGAGGCGGTGGGGCAGCGGCGCCAGCGCCTCGCCGACAACCCCCTCCACCGCCGCCATCTCCGGAAAAACGGTCAAAACTGTGCTCAGCTCAACTCCTCCTCAGGCGGGACCGCAAAAGGCAACCCCGTTGTCCGCTCCTATTCTTTTGCCCCGCGCCGCTCATTTCATACCGGGAACGGCAGGCCGCTGCTCCCCTTTCGCAAATTATGACGGCCCGGCGGCAGGAAAATTTGCCTTTGTCTTGAACTGTACTGTTCGGATCTGATAATTTAAGTTATAGCGGGGGGAAAAAGATGTGGAATAAAAGGTGTGAAAGCATACCCCGTGAGCAGCTGAGCCGGCTGCAGTTTCTGCGGCTGAAACAGACCCTCGAGGCGGTTTATCAGCTGGTTCCCTATTACCAGCAGGTCTACCGCGACACAGGGGTGGAGCCGGGCGATATTCGCTCCCTGGAGGATCTGGCCAAGCTCCCGTTCACGGTGAAAGACGATCTGCGGGAAAACTATCCCTATGGCCTGTTTACAAACGGCCTCAATGAAGTGGTGCGGCTGCACTCCTCTTCGGGGACCACCGGCCAGCCCACGGTCGTCGGCTATACCCGGAACGATCTGGAAGTCTGGGCCGAGCTGGCTGCGCGGGCGCTGGCCGGAGCCGGGGCGGGCCGCGATTCTGTGGTCCATATCGCCTACGGCTACGGCCTCTTCACCGGAGGGTTGGGCGTGCACTACGGGGCGGAGAAAATCGGGGCGACGGTGGTGCCGGTCTCGGGAGGGCAAACCAAGCGCCAGGTGCGGATGATGAAGGATCTGGGAACCACCTTGCTCGCCTGCACCCCCTCATATGCCCTCAATATCGCCGACGCCATGATCGAGATGCAGATCGATCCCGGGGAGCTCGCGCTGAGCTCCGGCCTTTTCGGAGCCGAGCCGTGGTCGGACAATATGCGCAAAATCATTGAAGAGAAGCTGCAAATCAGCGCTTTCGACATCTACGGGCTCAGCGAGGTGATGGGACCGGGGGTGGCCTATGAGTGCTCCGCGAAGGAGGGGCTGCACCTGCCGGAGGATCACTTTATCGCCGAGATCATCGACCCCGTCAGCGGCGAGGTCCTCCCCGAGGGCACCGCCGGCGAGCTGGTCATCACCACCATCACCAAGGAGGCGCTGCCGGTGATCCGCTACCGGACCCGCGACATCACCTCCCTGACGCGCCGGCCCTGCTCCTGCGGGCGGACTCACCTGCGCATCGCCAAAGTCAGCGGGCGCACCGACGATATGCTCATTATCCGCGGGGTCAATGTCTTCCCCTCGCAGGTCGAAAGCGTTTTGCTCGATATCGGTGAGACGGAGCCGCATTACCAGCTCGTCGTCGACCGCGAAGGAGCCCTCGACACCCTCGAGATCAGGGTGGAGCTGACCGAGCAGATGTTTTCGGATAAGGTTAAGGGGCTGGAAGGGCTGGAGAAGCTCATCCGCGAGGAGATCTCCAGCCTTTTGGGGATCAGCGCCAGGGTCAAGCTCGTCGAACCGAAGACAATTCCCCGCAGCGAAGGAAAAGCGCAGCGGGTCATCGACCGGCGGCCGCAGCGTTAGCCGGGGAGCATCCCCCGCCGGAAGCGGCCAAGCGGTACGAAGGAGGCTTTTACTAATGGTGGTAAAGCAGATCTCCATATTTTTAGAGAATAAATGCGGGCGGATGATCCGCGTCTCCGAGGTCCTCGGTGAGGCGGGGATCAATGTCCGCGCCCTCTCCATCGCCGACACCTCTGATTTCGGAATCCTGCGCCTCATCGTGGACCGGCCCGACGAGGCCTGTAGCGTTCTTCGCGAAAAAGGGTTCATGGCTTCCGTTACCGAGGTCATCGCGCTGGAGGTTCCCGACACCCCGGGGGGGCTGGCCCGGGCGCTCACCCCTCTACAGGAGGCGGGGATCAATATCGAATACCTTTATGCCTTCGTCCAGAAAAGGACTGCAGACGCCCTCATCCTGGTCCGGGTGGAAAATATCGAAGCGGCTCTGCAGGTGCTGCGGGAGAACAATATTTCGGTCATCAGCAGCGAGCGGCTCTATTCGCTTTAACAGCTCCGGGGAGGCCTTCTCGAAAAGGCCCCCCCGAACTCAGCAGCAGCAATAATCACAGATCAGAAGGAAGATTTAAGTGACGGCAACTTCGAGAAAGCTCATGTCAGGAAATGAAGCCATCGCCCGCGGCGCCTACGAAGCCGGCGTCACCGTGGCGACGGCTTATCCGGGAACCCCTTCCACGGAGATTCTGGAGCAGCTCTCGCGCTACCCCGGAGTGCGCGCCGACTGGGCGCCCAACGAGAAGGTCGCCCTGGAGGTGGGCATCGGCGCCTCCCTGGCCGGGGCGCGGGTGCTGGTGGCGATGAAACATGTCGGCGTCAATGTCGCCGCCGATCCCCTGCTGACCCTGTCGTACACCGGCGTCGGGGGCGGGCTGGTGCTCGTCAGCACCGACGACCCCGGGATGCACAGCTCCCAGAATGAGCAGGACAACCGCCATTACGCCCGCCTGGCCAAGATCCCCCTGCTGGAGCCGGCGGACAGCCAGGAAGCCCTCAATTTTGTTTCCGCCGCGCTGGAGCTGAGCGAGCGTTTCGACACCCCGGTGCTGCTGCGCACGACGACGCGGATCTCCCATTCGCGCAGCCTCGTCAAAACCGGCGAGCGGCGGGAGCAAGAGCGCATCCCCTTTCAGAAAAACCCGGCCAAGTATGTCATGCTCCCCGCCTTTGCCCGGCAGCGGCGCCCCCTGGTGGACAAAAGACTGGAGGCGCTGCGGCGGGAGGCGGAGAGCTCGCCTTTGAACCAAATTGAAGAGGGCCGCTCCCGGCGCGGCGTCATCTGCTCGGGGATGGCCTACCAGTATGTCAAGGAGGCGCTGCCGGAGGCTCCCGTGCTCAAGCTCGGCTTCAGCCACCCTCTCCCGGAGAAGCTGATCCTTGATTTTGCCGCCTCGGTGGAGGAGCTCATCGTCGTCGAGGAGCTCGATCCTTTTCTTGAGGAGCAGATCCGGGCGCTGCAACCAGGCGTGCCCGTAAGGGGGAAAGAGCTGCTCCCGGCGGCAGGAGAACTCGCTGTCCCGCTCCTGCGGGAGCAAGTGGCCGGCGATGAAGCTGCCGGGACAGAACCGCTCTGCGCTGAAGAGCTGCCCCCCCGCCCGCCGCTCCTCTGCCCGGGCTGCCCGCACCGCGGCGTCTTCTACGTGCTGAAGAGACTCAAGGTGACCGTCCCCGGCGATATCGGCTGCTACACCCTGGGAGCCCTCCCCCCCCTGGAAGCGCTCGACACCTGCATCTGCATGGGCTCGGGCCTCGGCATCGCCGCTGGCATGGAGCGGGCCGACCCTGCTGCCGCCGGAAAGACGGTGGCGGTGATCGGCGATTCCACCTTCTTTCATTCGGGAATAACGGCGCTCATCGACCTGGTCTACAGCGGCAGCAAGACCACGGTGCTCATCCTCGACAACCGCACCACCGCCATGACCGGCCATCAGGATCATCCCGGCACCGGGGTGACCCTGCAGGGGATGGAGCGCCCGCCCGTCGAGCTGGAGCCGCTCTGCCGCGCCATCGGAGTAAGGCGCGTCTTCACCGCCGATCCCCTGCAGCTGCGGGAGCTGGAAGCGCTGCTCAAGGCGGAGCTGAACGCCGGGGAGCTCTCCGTTATTATCACCGAACGGCCCTGCACTCTGCTGGAGAGGGCGCCGGCCGCACCCCTGACGGTGGATCCGCACAGATGCAACGACTGCGGCCTCTGCCTCGAGCTCGGCTGCCCGGCTTTGAGCCGCTCCGGGGAGAGCGCCCTTATCGATGGCTCCATCTGCACCGGCTGCGGGCTCTGCGTCCAGGTCTGCCGCCGCAAAGCGATCACCGGATTCTCTGCGAAAGAAGGTGGCGAAGATTGACAGGATAGATCTGCTCATCGCCGGCGTCGGCGGGCAGGGCACCCTCCTCACCGGCCGGATCATCGCCGCAGCAGCCCAGGCGGAAGGATATGATGTCAAAACAGCGGAGACGCACGGCATGGCCCAGCGCGGCGGCAGCGTTGTCATCCATGTGCGCATCGCCGGCGAGGTCCGCGCTCCTCTGGTGCCTCAAGGAGAAGCCGATTTTTTGCTCGCCTTCGAGACGCTGGAAGCGCTGCGCTTCCTCCCCTGGCTCTCACCTGCGGGAACGGTCATCGTCAACTGTCAGGAGATCAAACCGCTGCCTGTCCTCACAGGCGCCTGCGACTACCCGGAAGGGGCCGTCGAAACGCTTAAAAACAGCGCCGGGCGGGTAATCCCCGTGGAAGCGATGAAACTGGAGCCGGTCTGCTCCCAGCCGCGCACCGCCAACGTGCTCCTTGTGGGCATCCTGGCACGGCTGCTCCCCTTTCCCGAGGAAACCTGGCAAAAGGCCCTCGCAGAGCAGATTCCCCCGCGCCACCTGACGATCAACCGCCGCGCCTTCACCACCGGCTGGACCCACCAACCCCGCCCCTAACCCCTGAGCCACGGGGACGGATCTCCCGGCTCATTTTTATCGGTTTCATTTTCCCAATGCTGATATTTCTGATATACCTTAACTTTTGCAGTTGTCTTGATAAAAAAGGCCATTGTAGCCTGATGTAGCAAGGCTTTAGTGGCCTGATATTTTTACAAGAAGTTGTTGCTTATTTAGTTTTTTTTGTAGCGCCCAGGGTTTTTTCGAATGAGCCACGGGGACGGATCTCCTGGCCCATTTCGCCCACTGGCTGAACTGACCAGAGCAAACGGATGGACCACAGGAACAAATCTTTTAGTTCATTATCCTGGCACAGTTAACCTGTGCAATACTACAACCCGGGCCCTCACGGTCATCCTGAGCCTAGCGAAGGATCCG
Organism: Bacillota bacterium; assembly: GCA_012510325.1. Classification (GTDB taxonomy): domain Bacteria; phylum Bacillota; class Dethiobacteria; order DTU022; family DTU022; genus JAAZPQ01. Next base: position 448 of record JAAZIG010000156.1, on the reverse strand, counting down.
AAACGACACTACCGGGCCGAACATGAGTCAAGGGGACGTTGACTTTGACTCACTCCTGAAACGAGATCCCGCCACCGCTGTCATGCTGAGCGTAGCGAAGCATCTAAAACGTTGCTGATGCATCACGGACCCATTTCGCTTTGAACTCCCCCTCCGGGCCCTGAGTCATGGAAGTTCTCGGATCAGATCCTTCGGGCTACGCCCTCAGGATGACAAAAATACCCATAAGCCGCAGGGACGGATCTCCTGGCTCATTTTTTAGCGGTTTCATTTCCCCAATGCTGATTTTTCTGATATACTACAAACTGTAAAGAGTTTATTAGGAACAATTTATAGCTGTTTCTAATAAAAAAGCAGAAGAGGCACTGGTATGACCGTAAACTCCAGCAGTAATGCTGGCCTGGTCCCCAGTGCCTTTTCTGCTTGTCCAAGCGAATTGATCAGCTCT
>JAAZIG010000155.1 GCA_012510325.1 Bacillota bacterium | reverse complement strand
GATCTATACCCAGATCACCCGGCGCAAGATCCGCGAAGTCTATGATAAAACCCACCCCCGCGCCTGAGCCCGCCCCGCTGCGGCGAGCGCTCATCGTGCTCCTTGACGGGGCCGGTGTCGGCGCTCTGCCCGATGCCGCCGCCTACGGCGATGCCGGCGCCAACACCCTGCTGCATGTCCTCTCCCGGGAGGGACCGCTCGAGCTGCCCCATCTGGAAAAGCTCGGTTTGGCCGAGATCCTGAAGCTCTCCGGCGAGGGCACGGCGGGGCTGCCGCCGCTGCGGCCGGAAACGGGCTACTACGGACGGGCGGCCTCCCTTGCGCTGGGGAAAGATTCCACCAGCGGACACTGGGAGCTGGCCGGGGTGATCATGAAGCAAGCTTTCCCCGTCTATCCGCACGGTTTTCCTCCCGCAATTATCGGCGCTTTCGAAAAGGCCATCGGGCGAAAGATCCTGGGCAATCTCCGCGCCTCGGGGACGGAGATCATCGCGGAGCTGGGGGAGCGCCACCTGCAGAGCGGCTTCCCCATCGTCTACACCTCGGCGGACAGCGTCTTTCAAATTGCCGTCCACGAAGAGGTCGCCCCCCCGGAGCAGCTCTACCGCTGGTGCGCCTCTGCCCGGGAGATCCTCCGCGGCGAGCATGCCGTGGGCCGGGTAATCGCCCGCCCCTTTGTCGGCCGCCCCGGAGCGTTCCAGCGGACCCCCCGGCGCAAGGATTTCTCCCTCGACCCCCCCGGGCGCACTCTCCTCGACGAGGCGGCGGCAGCGGGCTATCCGGTGGCGGTCATCGGGAAGGTCGCCGATATCTTCAACCACCGCGGCGTGACGGTGCACCGTCCCGGCAGCGGCAACGAAGCGACCGCCGCAGCGCTGTGCGGGCTGCTCGAGGAGATCCCCCGGGGGCTCATCTGGGCCACTTTTGGCGACTTCGACACCCTCTACGGCCACCGCAACGACTGCCCGGGTTTCGCCGCCGCCCTGGAGAAATTTGACCGTTTCCTCGGCGCGCTGCTGGGGCTCCTCCTTCCCGGGGACCTTCTCTTCATCACCGCCGATCACGGCTGCGATCCGACCTGGCCGGGAACAGATCACACCCGGGAGCATGTCCCCCTCATCGCCTGGGGCCCCTCGGTGGAGCGGAGCTGTCCTGTGGGGACCCGCCAGACCTTCGCCGATCTCGGAGCGGCGGCGGCCTCGTGGCTGCAGCTGCCCCCCCTGGAAAACGGGGACTCCTTCCTGCTCTCCAGTTAACCCCTCACCCCCGCCGCCGCAGCACCCAGGCGGTATGATTTTTGTCCCCATGGAGAAAATAGTAAAAACAAAGGGGGTTTGTGCGGTGAAACCGATTCATTCGCTCATCCTGCTCGCTGTGGCCGTCGCCTTGGCGCTGGCGCCTTTTGGAGAAACCCTGGCGCAGGAGGAACCTGAATTCGAGCTCAATGCCGAAGCGGCTCTGCTGATGGAGGTAAACAGCGGCAAGATCATCTGGGAGGAGAACAGCCAAGAACAGCTCTATCCGGCCAGCCTGACGAAGATCATGAGCCTGCTTCTCGCTCTGGAGGGGCTGGCCGAAGGGCGGCTCGCCCTTGACGATGAGGTGGTTGTCAGCGCCCGCGCCTCCTCCATGGGCGGCTCCGAGATATTCTTGAGCGAGGGCGATCTGGTCTCTTTGGAGGATCTGCTCATCGGGATGGCGGTGGGTTCGGCCAATGATGCCGCCGTGGCCGTAGCCGAGCATATCGGCGGCTCGGTGGAGGGCTTTGTCGAGCTGATGAATGAAAAGGGGAAGGAGCTCGGCCTGACCCGAAGCCACTTTTGCAATCCCCACGGACTCCACGATCCCGATCATTACAGCTG
>JAAZIG010000154.1 GCA_012510325.1 Bacillota bacterium | reverse complement strand
TCAACCCAAGATATGTTTCTATTGCTAATCTGACCTGTTATCCTTCGGTAAATGATTTACCTGACCCCGTTGAATTAGCTGTTGTGGCCGCACCTGCGGTCAGTGTGCTGCCAACATTATGCCAGTGTGCAGAAAAGGGAATCAAAGGAGCGGTGGTTATTACTTCTGGCTTCTCTGAAACCGGAGAAGAAGGCCTCCAGCTTGAGTCAGATATGGTCGCGCTGGCCAATCACTCTGGAATGCGCATCATGGGGCCCAATTGCCTAGGGGTAATCAACAATTTAAACGGCCTTTGGGCCAGTTTTGGCCCTCTGCCTCCGACTAAAGAACATTGTTATAAACGTCGTTTTAGCCTGATCTCACAGAGCGGTTTTTTCGGATCATTTATCTATTTGGCAGCAGACTATCAAAAACTTGGCTTCACTCATTTTGCCAGTGTGGGTAACCAAACAGATCTCAACTTTACAGATTTTCTTGAGTACATGATTGATGATTCTAATGTGGAGATAATTGGTAGTTATATTGAGGGGTTAAAGGAAGGTAGAAAATTTTTGGTTGCTGCTCGGGAAGCATTACTAAAGCACAAGCCGATTGTGTCCATGAAAGTAGGGCGTACTCAGGCTGGTGCGAAGGCTGCTACCTCGCATACCGGTTCGCTGGCTGGAGAAACTCGTATTTATGATGCTGCATTTGATCAGGTGGGTATTGTTAACGCCAATTCAATAGATCATTTCTTGGCGGTGCTTACCATTTTAGCTGCCGAACGTCGGCCGCCGGGACCCCGGGTGGCCGTCGTTTCCATCTCCGGAGGGGGAGCAGTAATCTTATCAGATGAATGTGAGCTGAGCGGACTGGAATTGGCCGAGTTTTCACCCGAAACCATTCTTGAGCTTGATCGGGTTTTGCCCTTCTTTGCTTCTTCAGTCAACCCTGTCGATCTAACTGCTCAGGCTTTCAACAATCCCGATCTTTTGCTGAAATGTCTAAAATTAATAGCAACAGATTCAAACGTTGATATGATCGCGATGAATTTACATGTCGGTTATGAGCTGATCGACACTGTTGCAAACACTCTTGTAGAAGTGTACAACCAGATAGAGAAACCCATGGTCGCCATCGGTTGTCCGTATGGAGCCAAGGTAAAGGTGGAAAAAGCGCTGGCTCAAATTAGGTCGGCCGGGCTTCCAGTGTTTAACGCGGCAGATAGTGGTTTTTGGGCAGTAGCTGAATTTCTGAAATGGCAAAAGAAAGCGCAAAATACGACAATGCCTGCTAAAACTTTACCGGGGAAGGAACGCGATATGGCTATCAATTATTTACGTTCCTTGCCGGACCACCAAAAAAACTTGACCGAGTTTCAAGCTGCCCGCGTTTTGGAACCTTACGGGATTACTTTTCCCAAATCAGAAATAGCCTCTACTGCTGATGAAGCAGTGGAAATTGCCAGTAATTTAGGTTATCCGGTAGTGTTAAAAATCCAGTCACCGGACATTTTGCATAAAACGGACGTTGGCGGATTGGTTACCAACTTAACCGGCCCGGAAGAAGTAAGAGCTGGTTACCGTTTAATCATTGATAGCGTCAACAAAAATATTCCCCAGGCTGACATAGATGGTGTGCTTGTACAAAAAATGGTAGCCTCTGGCCATGAGATCATCATTGGCGTAAAACAGGATCCAGTTTTCGGCCCAGTGATTATGTTCGGTTTGGGAGGGATCTTTACCGAGGTATTAAGGGATGTCTCATTTAAGGTGGCCCCTTTAACCCGTCTTGACGCCGAGAATATGATCCGGGAAATTCGCGGCTATCCCGTGCTCGCCGGAGTCCGTGGTAAACCGCCCGCAGACTTGAATGCTCTGACAGAGGCCCTGTTAAAAGTATCGCGCTTAGCTTTGGAACTTGAAGATGAAATAGAAGAGATCGATATTAACCCCCTTCTTGTCTTTGATGACGGGGGTGGAACCATCGCTGTGGACGCGTTAATTTCCCGGCGCTAGAGCGGTGTCAAT
>JAAZIG010000153.1 GCA_012510325.1 Bacillota bacterium | reverse complement strand
GGTTTGAATTTAAAGCAGTGCGCCGGTGCGCTGCGGGATTTCGGAGGGGCCAAGCGCCGCTTTGAAATTGTGGGCACGGTCAACGGGGTGACCATCGTCGACGACTATGCCCACCACCCCACTGAAGTGCGGGTGACCCTGGAAGCGGCCCGGGCTGCCGCAAAGCGGGTCTGCTGCATCTTTCAGCCGCACCGCTACTCCAGAACCGCTTATTTCTTTGAAGAGTTCGCCCGTTCTTTCGAAGGTGCCGATCTGGTCCTGCTGCACCGGATCTATCCGGCGGGGGAGGCGCCGCTTGCCGGGATTACCGCAGCGGCTCTGGCCCGGCGAATAGACGAGGTGAAAGGCCAACAGGTTTACTCGAGCGACGATATGGCGGAGCTGGGCCGTCTCGCCCTGGACTGGGCCCGGGCGGGAGATCTGATAATTGTGATGGGGGCGGGCGATATCACCGCTCTGGCCCACAAACTGGTTCAACCGGAGGCGTTGTAGGAGTTCGGGCAGCCGCCTGTTTCGGCCATTTAGACAACTAAGCTGACCTTTGGAAAAGAGTTCTTCTTTCTCCTCAGGAAGATTTTGCAGGCATGTCGACCGCCGGGTCGCTCAGCGAAGAATTTGAACAGATCCCCGGGGCGATCAAAAAATTGGCTTGACTTCGATGGGAGCGGCACCGTAAAATAAACTGAAAACATAAGGGAAGGGGCCGTTTGCCTTGGGCGGTAAAAAGCGGGGGAAAAAGGTTTGGTCGTGGCTCGGCGGTCTGCTCATTGTGGTCGGGGTGGGGCTGCTGGGCTATTTTATCTATGAGAAAGCGCTGATCGGTTACCACCAGCGTCAGCTTCGCGAATCCTTTGAAAACACCGGCGGGGACAAGGATAACCCCGGCAAATCCTACGAAAACGTAACTATCACCGAGATCCAGCCGATGCGGTTGATCATACCGAAGATCAACGTAGACTTGATTGTTCAGATCGGCGATGTTTATGACGAGGTGCTGCTCGACAAGGGGCCGGTGCACTTTGAGATGAGCGATCTGCCCTCGACGGAGTCAGGCAATGTGGCCATTGCGGCGCACCGCGGTTCCCGCTGGGGCTTTTTCACGGATGTCGATCAGCTGGATCCCGGCGATCAGCTGTTTCTGGATGTGGCCGGATACCGCTTCATCTACGAAACAGAATGGGTGAAAATTGTTAAACCCGATGATTGGAGTGTCATCGACTCGACCGACTATCCCGCTTTAACCCTGCAGACCTGTCACCCGAAGAATATCCGGGGGACCCACCGGCTCATTGTGCGGGCCCGGTTGGCCTCGGTTACAGGGGCGTCCTAAATCGAAATTCTTAGACAAAAGCTGAACCAGGTCAAGGAAAAGGGGCCGGCTGTGTGGCAAAAAGTCATCTCCCTGACCAAAGATCGGAAGGCCTTGTTCAAGTATGTTCTTCTGCCGGTTATTATTGTCACCGCCTTAATTCTGGGTGGGATGTTGTTGTACAGGTCTGCGGTTGATCCGGAGCGCGCCTTCCAATCATCTGAAGAAGACTGGTGCCGTCATTTTGATGGCAAAGTAATCAATATTGCCCTATTGGGCTTCGACAGGGATGCCGATAGGGATCGGTATTACCGGCTCTACCGCCCCGATACGATCATGATCGCTTCAATAGATCTGCGCGAGGTTTCCCTGGCGCTGGTGAGCATCCCCCGGGACAGCTATGTCAAGATTCACGGCACCGGGGGCTACGACAAGATTAACCATACCTATATGTACGGGCATGACCGCAGGGGAGTAGAAGATCCTCACCGCAGCGGTATTGAAACGGTTTTGAAAACTATTGAAGATTTTCTGGGCGGTGTGCCGGTGCACTACTATATCAGTCTGGATATGGACGGGGTAGTCGAGATAATAGACCGGCTTGGTGGATTTTATTATGATGTCGATGTGGAATGCAAGACCAATTATGGACGTGGGCGAACCTATCTGGAAAAGGGTTATCAGCATCTCAATGGCAATCAATTTCTAAATTATGTGCGGTATCGTGCTGCTGACGGTGATTTGAGCAGGGCGGAGAGGCAGCAACGGATTATGGTTGCTGCTTTTAGACAACTGCGCCGTCAAGGACGCCTTCGTGAGTTGCCGGGCATATATCGGTCCTTAAGCGAAAATGTGGAGACTGATCTATCGATCAGACAGCTTATCGCTCTGGCTATGTTGGGGGGGAAGGTAGAACCGGATACCATCAGGACTTTTGTTTTTGGTGGCGAGATGCAGTATGCTCCACGTGGCAGTATCGATGCGTTGAATTACTGGGTTATTGATGAACAGGCTCGCGTTGAGCTGATCGTGGAAATGTTTGGGGTTAAGGTCCCCCTATTGCCTCAGATGGTTTTACCGGGACCGCGTCAGCCAGTTGAGCAACCTTCAAAAAACGGGGAGCCAGCTTTACCTCCGCCATCCATAGAAGAACCGATGCCCTCAGATCAACGGGAAGATATCGATGAGGAATCTTTTGACTGTATGACTGATGATTTTGAGACCTGGAGCGATTAAAGGGTTTTAAATTGCGCTGTAGAATAAAGTTTTGAAAGATGGGGTCAAGAAAGCGATAAAGAGAGGGCAGGCTATGGACAACGAAATTAATTTAAAGGAACTTTTGCTGATTTTGTGGCGGGGAAAGTATTTAATTGTGGGGATTACGATTCTGCTGACACTGGCAATGATATTTTACGTTTATTTTATGATTACGCCCGCTTATCGTTATAGCGCGGTTCTAGATTTGACCTTGTTTGGGCTTAAGAGTAAAGAGGTGCTGACATTAACGGAGCAGGATGAGGTCATTGCAGAGGCGGTTCAGGGGCTGGTTGATACGCCTGATGAATTAATCCAGGCAATTGATGTTAGCGCCCTAAACAGCAACGAATCGATGCTCACGATCACTGTTGAATATACTGATCCGGATATTTGTATCAGTTCGGCCAAACAGACGGGGTTGGCCATTTTAGAGGTTGTATCTGAATATAAAGCTGAGCAGATGAGTCTGGAAAAAGAGCGCAGTGAGCATATGCTGGCTTATCTGGATGAAATTGTTGAAGAATATCTGCTGACCCGGGATGTTCAAATTAAAGATCTTTTAGAGGAGGATCCGATCTATAAACGGATTCTTCAGGAAAAAGCCGATTGTTTGATGGGGTTGAAGATTCTTGATTTTCGCTTAAGCGAGTTGGCAGAAAAACCCGTTTTGGATGCTGAACTTTGGGTAAACAGCCTGGAAGATAATGCGCAACCTGTAACTGTTGACAAAAAATCTTATATCGCTGTCGCCTTTTTATTTGGACTGATGTTATCAGTATCCATCGTCTATATCCGTCATTACTTTGCCACTCATTTTGTTTCCAATAATCAGGAAAATAGCTCCTGATCAGTAAATAGACCGATCTATTACGCTTTTAAAATGCTTAAATTCAGAAGGATCAGGAGGAATAGTAATGTTTGTCCCTTTATCCGCACCTGATATTACCGAGAAAGAGATTGCTGCGGTAACCGAAGTGCTCAAGTCCCGCCATCTGGCTTTGGGGCCGCAGATGGAAGCGTTCGAGGGGGCAATGGCCTCGCTGGCGGAGCGGCGCTTCGGGATTGCCGTGAACAGCGGCACCAGCGGGTTGCACCTGCTGGTGCGGGCGCTGGGGATCGGAGAAGGCGATGAGGTGATCACCACCCCCTTCAGCTTTGTTGCTTCGGCCAATTGTGTGATCTTCGAAGGGGCCAGACCTGTCTTTGTCGATATCGATCCCGATACCTTGAATATGGATCCCGCCCTTATCGAGAAAGCCGTGACCCCGCGGACAAAGGCGATCTTGCCGGTTCACGCTTTCGGACAGCCG